>JADGHC010000013.1 GCA_019689655.1 Microbispora sp. | reverse complement strand
CCCCCCCGCCCCCCCCCCGGGCCGGCGGCGCCCCCCCCGGGCCGCGGGCCTCCGGCCACTCGGGATTCCCGCGGCTTTGCCGGAGCGCCGACCCGGCTGCGATGGCGAACGAGGATGATCAGTCAAGTTGCAGTTCGGGGGAGTACAGTTCCATCCACACGTGCAGGTCGAGCGCCCGCTCGAGGCCGGCTCGTACGGCCATCGGCATACGCGCCGGATCCTGCGCCACGACCTGCTGCGCCCAGGCGCGGTCTACCAGCGCGAACACCTGCGCGTCCGGGTCGGCGAGGAGCTCTTTCACCTGCTGTTGCAGGAATGCCGCGTAGCCGGGGTTCTGGGGCGACGGGTAGGGGCTCTTGACCCGCTCGAGCACCGACCGCGGCAGCACATGCGCCGCGGCCTGCCGAAGCAGGCTCTTCTCCTGGCCGTCGAACGTCTTCAGCGACCACGGGGTGTTGTAGACGTACTCGACGAGCCGGTGGTTGCAGAAGGGCACCCGCACCTCGAGTCCGACTGCCATCGACAGCCGGTCCTTGCGGTCGAGCAGGGTCCGCACGAAACGCGTCAAGTGCATATGGAAGGTGGTGCGCATGAGCCGGTCCAGCTCGGACTCCCCATCGAGATGCTCGACATCGGCGAGGGCCGCGGCGTACTGGTCGGCGGTGTAGGCCTCCACGTCGAGCCGCTTGCGCAGCCCCGGTTCGATGTGGTCGGTCCGTGCCGCGAGGCTCATCGGAGGGATGAACATCATCCAAGGGAAGGTGTTGCCGCGGAGCGCCGCCGGGTTGTGAAACCAGGGATATCCACCGAAAACCTCGTCGGCCGACTCCCCCGACAGCGCCACCGTGGAACGTTGCCGAATCGCTTTGAACAGCAGATACAGCGAGCTGTCGAGGTCGCCGAACCCGTTCGGGATGTCGCGGGCCGCGACGGTCGCGCGCCGCACCGAGGGATCCGAGATGTCGCGCGGGTCGAGCACCACGTCCCGGTGCGCGGACCGCACGTGCGCCGCGACGTCGCGCACGAACGGCGAGTCGGGAGTCTCGCGCATCTCGTCGGGGACGAAGTTCTCCTCCTGGCCGACGAAGTCCACCGAGAAAGTACGCAGCTGCTCGCCCCGCAGGGCCAGCCGCTCCGCCGCCAGACCGGTGATCGCGCTGGAATCCAGACCGCCCGAAAGCAGGACGCACTGCGGCACATCCGAGATCAGCTGCTTGTCGACGATGTCGGTGAGCAGTTCCCGCACCCGTGCCACGGTGTCGTCACGACTGTCGGTGTGCTCCATCGCGCGCAGATACCAGTAGGTTCGCTGCCGCACGCCGCCGCGGTCCACGGTGATCAGCGTGCCCGGCACCATCTCGTGCATGCCCTTCCACAGGGCCCAGCCCGGGGTCTTGGTCTGCGCGAACAGCTCCCGCAGTCCGTCCGTATCGACCGCCTTGCGCACCAGCGGGTTCGCCAGGATCGCCTTGGGCTCGGAGCCGAACAGCACGCCGTCCGGCGTCGGGTAGTAGTAGAGCGGCTTGATTCCCATCCGGTCGCGCACGAGAAGCAGCGTCTGATTGCGCTCGTCCCAGATCGCGAACGCGTACATGCCGTCGAGATGATCGACGACGCTCTCGCCCCACTCGAGGTAACCGCGGAGCACGACCTCGGTGTCGCTGTTGGTCCGGAACGGATGACCCAGCGCCTTGAGCCGATCACGCAGTTCCCGGAAGTTGTAGACCTCTCCGGAATACACCAGGGCGATCTCTCCGGCCGGTGTGCTCACACTCATCGGCTGCGCCCCGCCGGGCAGATCGATGACGGCAAGGCGCCGATGCCCCAGCCCGACATGCGTGCGCACGTACGTGCCACGGCCGTCAGGCCCGCGGCATGCCATCGTCTCGGTCATCGCATCGAGCACGTCACCCCGGTGCGTCAGATCGGCGTCGAACGACACCCACCCCGCAATACCGCACATCTCACGACCTCATTCCCACTTGGTCTCCGCGTATTTCCCGTGCAACCCGGATCCGCGAAAGCGGGTGGTTCCCGCCCGCGCGACCGTGAGGGGCCTCACCACGCCTCATCCGGTGCGCGCCCCGTCCCATGCGATCCCATTCGCAGGACGCCGATCGAGCGATCGCGGAATGACGCCGCCACAGCTCCCGGATGAACCGCGCCGGCTCTCGCCCGGCACACCGCAGCGACTCATGAAACATTTTCATCAATCGACGCCACCATGCCCCTGTCGCGGCGTCACCAGGACACATCAATTACGCCGCGGCGTAGCCGACCCTACGGACCTCATACCAGCTTGACCTGCATGGACACCGAGAACGTACCGCCGAAGCCGCAGCCATGCAATGTTCGTTCCACACCAGCCCGCGTGAATTTTCCACAGGGTCCGGAATCGCTAATAGCGCACACGTGATCGTCATGCGAATTTCCACCCCACTCCCGTAGACGAGCCACCCTCATGTCTTGGTAGTATAAGTTTCAACACACGAGAGCACTGGCATGTTGATTTTCGCGACAGTCGATCGTCATGGCTTATAGCGCACGCTCCAGCGGTCGCCTCGAAAACGCTCCCGCCCTGCTCTTCGATAGCCAAAAAATATCGTGGAGGATTAGAGATGACCGCAGAAAGACGCCAGGCGAGGGGCGTCGGCCGGCCACCACGCTTGTCACTGGAGGCGATCATCGCCGCAGCGGATCGCATCCTGCAGTCCGAAGGTTCGGAAAAACTGTCGATGCGACGCCTGGCGAACGAACTGAATAGCGCGCCGATGGCGCTTTATTATCACATCCGCGACAAGGATGATCTGCTGCTGATATTAATGGAGACGCAGGCGCAGCGCATAGAGCGTCCGAAATTTCCGGATGATCCCCGTGAGCGACTGATCGCGGTGGCGATCATGCTTTATGAATTGCTCGCCGAGCGTCTGTGGATCGTCGAGGTGCTGACCGGCGACGACCTCATCGCACCCTCGGCCCTGTGGTTCGTCGAGGAGATGATCGGGGCCGCCGTCGAATACGGCCACACCCCCGAACAGGCCGTCTACATCTACCGCACGATCTGGTACTACATCGTGGGCGACCTGATCATCCGCGTGAACGGCAAACGCCGTCGCAGCCGGGCCGCGGGACCGGTCTATCAGGACAAGGTCATCGCCGGCCTGCAGACCGACACCCACCCTCAGCTCTCGGCGGTCGCCGATCGCTGGGCCGAGCTCAACGCCCGTGACACACATCGCCAGGGACTGACGGCGATCATCGATGGATTGCTGCGATCCGCTCCGCCGCCCGGTGAGGCCACGGAAGGCAGGTAACCATCACGGTGTGGACGGCCATGGGATCGCCGACACGTCGGACGCCACGCGTGCGCGCGCCGTGAGGAGCTCGATGACCGCGTCGCGGTGCTCCTCCAGATAGAAATGACCACCTTCGAAGACGCGGAATTCGCATTCACCGCGGGTGACCTCGCGCCATCCCTCGGCTTCCGAGGAGTTGACCTCGGAATCCCGGTCGCCGTACAACACCGTGACCGGAGTCCGCAGCGGCGGGCCGGGTAACGGCCGATACGTTTCGCTCAACCGATAGTCGCTCCTGATGATGGGCAGGAACGCCTGGATGAGCGAGGCGTTGTCGAGAATGTCGAGGTGCGTCGCCTCGGTACGGCGCAATTCCTCGATAAGCTCCTCGTCGCTGCCCAGATGTATCCGGCCCGGCCGTGTCAACGCGGGAGCGGGATGCCCGGACACGACCAAGCCCATCGGCGGTTCGCCCGCCGCCGACAAGTGGCGGGCGATTTCGTAGGCGACGATGGCCCCCATGCTGTGCCCGAACAGGATCACCGGAAGCGGCGGTCCTTCGAGCGGCAGATCGGCCGCCAGCACCGCCACGAGACGCTGCATGTCCGCCGGCACCGGCTCCGAATAGCGATCCTCCCGGCCCGGATACTGGACGGCGAGGAACTCGATGTCCCAGGGTGCCGCCGCGGCCCACGAGCGGTAGTAACTCGCACTGCCGCCGCCGTGCGGGAACAACAGCACTCGGGCTCGGGCGTAGGGCCGGGGCGCGAGCCGGCGAAAAGCACCGGCTCGACGGTCCCGCCGCACAGAATCGATTACCATACCGGCTCATTCACTCGCGATTTGTGCCATGGAGATGTTCCAGAAATCGGCGTAGCGGCCACCACGGCGCAGCAGCTCCTCGTGGCTGCCCCGCTCCACGATCCGGCCGTCGTCCAGGAACACGATTTCGTCGGCGCGCTGGACGGTCCGCAGCCGGTGCGCCACCATCACCACCGTCCGGCCCGCCATGAGGCGCTCGATGCCTTCGTGGACGGCCGCCTCGTTGACCGGGTCCAGCGCGGAGGTCACCTCGTCCAGCAGCACGATGGGCGCGTTCTTCAGCAGCGCCCGCGCGATCGAGACGCGCTGGCGTTCACCGCCCGACAGCAGCGCGCCGCCCTCGCCGACGTTCGTCGCCCATCCGCCGGGCAGTCGCTCGATCACCTCGTCCAGCCGCGCGGCACGCGCGGCCGCCCGCACCTCGGCCTCGTCGGCGTCGGGACGGCCGAGACGCACGTTCTCCTCGATCGTGCCGTCGAAGAGATAGACGTCCTGGAAGACGATGGCGATCTGCGCCATCAACGTCTCCGCGTCGATCTCGCGCACATCGACGCCTCCCACGCGCACCGCGCCCGCGTCCACGTCGTAGAACCGCGCGACCAGCTGCAGCAGTGTGCTCTTGCCCGCGCCCGACGGCCCGACGACGGCGAGCCGCCGTCCCTCCGGCACGGACAACGACACGCCGTCGAACACCGTGCGGTCGCCATGCCGGAAGGTGACGGAGTCGAACTCCAGGTCGTGGCGAACCGGCCGGACCGGTTCGGAAGCCTCCGGCAGCGGCTGGGTGCGCAGCACCTTGTCGAGCCTGTCCAGCTCCGCCCGCGCGACGCGGAGTTTGCCGCCCATCTCCGACAGCGACAGCAGCGGATCGGCGCATCGGGCGGCCAGCACCAGGATCGTCAAAATCTCCGCCGCACCGATGTTCCCGCCCAGCACGAGGTAGGCACCCAGCACCAGCAGCACGGTGAAGATCGCCTGCACAGTGAGCGTCAGGCCCACCGCGCCGGGCAGCATCGCCAGCACCGTACGGCGGGACGCGCGCTGCACCTCCCGCAGCGAGTCGTCGAGCATCGTGAAGCGTTCGCCGGTCCGGCCGCCGGCGCGCAGCACCGGCTGGGCCTGGAGGAATTCGATGACCCGCCCGGTGGCCTCCTTGTCGCGTTCGTGGCGCTCGGCGTCGGTGGCGGCCATCGAGCGCGCCGCCCAGGCCTGGATCGCCACCACGATGGGCGCGGCGATCAACGCGGCCACTCCCAGTTGCCAGTTGAAGGCGATCATCACCGCGACGATCGTCAGGGGGGTCACCATGGCGGAGATGAACGGGCCCAGCAGATGCGCCGCCACACCCAGCGCCTGGAGGAGGCCGCGGCTGGCCATGACCGACACCTCACCGACCCGGCCGGCGTTGTACCAGCCAATGGGCAACCGGGCCAGATGCTCGCCAAGCCGGTAGTACATGCCGCGCAGCATCGTGGTCCCGACGCGCATGCCGGACAAATCGCTGATGTAGCGCAGCACGGCGTAGACCGCGACCGCGCCCCCGAACGCGATCAGCCACGACCAGGCGTCCGCGGGCGTGCTCCCGAGCAGCGCCTGCAGCACCGGGACGAGCAGTGCGTACAACAGACCCTCGGCTATCGCGGTCACCGTCATCAGGACCACGGTGCGGCGCATCGCCCGGGCGTACTCGGGTCCGAGCACGCGCAGCAGCATTCGAATCATCGGGGCTCGTCTCCTTGCCGTACACCACCGTGAACTTCGACCCCGTCGGCGATCGCCGATCGGTGGGACTGCCAGAACGCCGCGAACTTGCCGTTCTGTCTCAGCAGCTCACCCGGCTTGCCGCGCTCGACAATCGACCCGCTCTCCAGCACCACGACGGTGTCGGCGTCGGCGACGGTCTCCAGGCGATGGGCGATAACCAGGATCGTCCGATCACCGCGCAGCGTCGCCAGGGCCCGGCGCACCGCCTGTTCGGTCTGCGGGTCGGCGAAGGAAGTCGCCTCGTCGAGCACCAGAACAGGCGCGTCGGCCAGCAGGGCACGTGCGATCGAGATCCGCTGTGCCTCGCCGCCCGACAGCCGGGCGTCCTCGCCGATCACCGAGTCGTATCCGCGCGGCAGCTCCAGAATCCGCTCGTGGATGTTCGCCAGCCGGGCGGCGCGGATCACGTCCTCCCGGTCGGCGTGCGGAACCGCGAGTGCGATGTTGTCCGCGACCGACGCGCGCAGCAGGCGCACGTCCTGGAAGACGAAGGAGACCAGCCGGTAGAGCTCGCGGCTGCCGATCTCGCGCAGATCGACACCGCCGAGCGTGACTGAGCCGTGGGTCGGGTCGAAGAACCGCGGCAGCAGCTGCACCAGCGTGGACTTCCCGCTTCCCGACGGCCCGACGACCGCGGTGACCGTTCCCGGCTCGAGCACCAGGTCGATCCCGCGCAGCACCTCATGATCGTCTTCGTAACTGAACCGGACGTCACGCAACTCCACCCGGTGCCCCCGGGGCGCGGCCGGGCGGGCGGGCTCCGGCAGCGGCTGCACCTCCAGCACTTCCTTGATCCGGCCGACGGCGCGGCCGGCGGCCTGCATATCGTCGAAGCCGTGGCCGAGGGCCGCCACCGGGGCGGTCAGTCCCAGGCCGAGCAGCAGGAAGGGCAGCAGGTCGGCCGGGGCCATGCCGCCGGACGCGATCAGGGCCGCACCGCCGACCAGCACGACCAGCAGCACGAACGGCGGCGACAGCGCCAGCTGCATTCCGGCCGCGACCACGGACATGCCGCGCACCCATCGGAGGAAGGTGCCGACGAAGTCGTCCACGGCGGTGAGGAACTTGCGATGGGCGCGCTCGGACCCGCCGAACGCCTTGATCACCGAGATGCCCTGCACGAACTCGACGACGGAGCTCGCGATCCGTCCCATGGCCGCGTCGAACTCCTGCTGCTCACGCGTCCGGGCGGGGAGCATCAGCAGCGGGACCTGCGCTATGGCCAGCACCACCGGGATCAGCGTGATCAGCGTGAGCCGCCAGTCGACGGTGAACAGGTAGACGAGCGACACCAGCGGCACGACGAACGCGGAGACGAGCTCGCCGGGGGCGTGGGCGATGAAGGGGTGCACGGCGCTCACGTCCTCCCCCACCACCTTCGCCAGCTCGCCGGTCCTGCGCTGGGACAGCCAGCCCATAGGCACACGCCCCAGCCGCGCGGCCAGTTGCCGGCGGAACGACAGCTGCACCCGGCTGTCGAGAACATGGCCGAGTCCCGACGACGCGGCCGTGAACAGCAGCCGGACGAACAAGCCGGCCGCGCCCCCGATCACGACGGTCCAGACATGGCCCTGGTCGATCGGGCCGGGCGACAAAAGAGCGCGGCCCAGTTCGACCACAGCCAGCAGCGGCGCCAGGCCCGCGAGAGCGCCGACGACCTGCAAGATCATGACGGCCGCGAAACTCCGGACATGCGGGCGCAGCAGGCTCGCCATGCTCTGTTCAGATGCGGAATCGGCGTCCGACGGCGGCCCGTACCGCTTTCCCGCCTCAACAGAGTCGACCGCGTTCATCGCCCTCCCGTCTCTTTCGTACGCGTACGATTAATGATCGTACCCCCGACAGGCCTGGCGGGCCACCGCAGGCGGCGCAGCCGCCGGACGCCTCCGCACCACCGCCCGGGCCTACAAATCGGCGACCGTCAACGGAGGCCCTGGCTCCGGCTCGGCGACCTCGGGATAGCCCAGGGCCTCGGTCAGCTCCTTCCAGGCACGGGCGACGGTCAGAAGGCGCTGGCTGCCGTGCAACGGGTGGACGTCCGCGTCGACGCGCTCGCGCAGCCGGTCCATGACGGCCAGCACCCCGTCCCCCCACATCTCGTGTATGGCGGTCGCCCAGGTGGGCGCCTCGGCCGTACCCACATAGGCGGTGGTGGGCCCGAGCTCGTCCGACCACCGCTCCTCCACGGCCGAGCGGCCGGGGAGGAACTGCCCCGCCGAATTCGACGGCAGGCGCAGCACCGGGCTCCAGACCACCGGGCCGTGGGTGTTGACCAGCATCAGGTTGCCCGCGTCGGTGCCTATGGTGATCCGGTGCAGGAGCAGGCTGGTGCTGTCGTCCCCGGCCTGCATCCGGTTTTCCACCCGCAGCGTCAGCGGAACGCCCGCGACCTGCGCGTCGACACTGACCATCGGGCGACCGGCGTGGCCGGCGACCGGCGACATCGACCATGGCCGCAGCCCATCGAACACCTCGGCCAGGATGTCGAGCAGGTCGAACGAGACCTGCACCGCGCACATCGCGTCGACGAACACCGGCCTGCGCAATCCGACCAGCCGGCGGGCGGCCGAAGTGAACCGCCGGACCGGCTCGAGATGCGGATAGAAGGTGTTCACCAGGTAGTGGACCCCGGCCCGGCGCGCCACCCGCAAGCAGTCCGCCAGCTCGGTCGGGTGCACCGGATGCTCCTGCAGCACGTGGATTCCGCGCTCGAGCAGGGCCTTGGCCAGCTCGACGCCCCGCCCGCCGCCGACCGCGCTCGACACCACGACACAGGCCACGTCGACATCGCCGGGCAGGTGCTCGACCGCGTCGTACAGCGGGACGCCGTACTCCTTCGCGAGCTGCACGGACCGGTCGCTGCCCCGCGCCAGGATGCCGGCGAGCTGGTAACGCTCGGGCGCGCGGGCGAGGGCGGCGAGGTACACCTGGCCGAAACGCGTGCCGCACACGACGACGCGCATCGGGCGCCGCGCCGTGCGGGTCATCGGCGGTCCACCGAGCGCGTCATGATCGCGTCCGATATACGCGCCACGTTCGGTGGCCGCAGACAGCTGAAGTGATCGCCGGGGATCTCGACCACCGTCAGGTCGCCCAGGCACACCTCGCGCCAGAAGCGGGTCGTGTCGTCCCCCAGACCGGGAATGAAGTGCGCGGGATCGACCGGGCGCAGGAAGGTGATGTCCCCAGCGTACGGTTGCGGCTCGTAGCGCGTCACCGCCTCCAGGGTCCGCGCGAAAACGGCGTGCATCGCCGCGACCTGCTCGCGGCCGCCCAGTTCCGGACGCGAATCGGCGATGGCGCGATGCAGCTCCGCTCGCCGTTCGGTCACATCGCGCCGGCCGAGGGCGCGGAACCGCTCGGCGACCGACTCCAGCTGCTCGTCGCCCGCCAGTCGCCCGAGCGCACCCTCCGCCAGGGCCGCCGGCGAGGCGGCCAGCGCGGTCGCGAGAGCCCGGCCCACCGCCGTCTCGTCGGCCGGCCAGCCGAGGGCCGCCGGGTCGGCGCCCATCACCCGCGTGAAGGCGTAGTCCACCATGAGGTCGTCGTACAGCAGGTACGGGACGCGGTAGCCGGACACGATGGTCAGCCGCCGCACCGTCACGTCCGCCTCGCTGAGAGCCCGGGCGAGTTCCAGGGCGATCGGGCCGCCAAGGCAGTAGCCGACGACCTCGACGTCGTCGTATCCGGCGGCCCTTACCTCGCGCGCGTAGCCGGCGGCCGACACCTCGATGAGATCCTGCGCGGCGAGGCCGAGGTAACGATCGCCGTCGGGGGCGGCGAGCCCCAGCAACGGCCCGCCGGCCGCGAGCTCGCCGATCAGCGCCCGGTACGGCGCCAGGGTCCCCGATCCGTCGTGCACGAGCAGCCGCACCGGTCCGGGCCCGGAGCCGCCCAGCTGGATCAGCGGCGACGTCCGGGCCGCCCCGCTCGTCTCCGCGTCCCGCCCCGGCTCGGCGCGGGACTGCAGCCACTGCGCCAGGCCGGCGACCGTGGGCGTGTCCAGCAGGGCGCGTAGCAGCACGTCGAAGGTGACCCGTGCGGCCTCGGGGACACGTTCGCGCACCTGTCCGACGAACTGCGCCGCCAGCAGCGAGTTGCCTCCGGCGTCGAAGAACCCCTGGTCGCGGCTCGGCTGCGCGCCCCCGAGCACATCGGCCCACAGCTGTGCGATCCGCTGTTCGAGACCCGGCCGCGGCGGCTCGGAGCGGCGGTCCCGGGATGCACCGGGCACCTGCGCCGATTCCAGGAGCCGCTTCCTGTCGACCTTTCCGTTCGGCGTCAGCGGCAGCGTCTCGACGATCCACACCCGCGCGGGAACCATGTGCGACGGCAGCCGGTCGGCCACCCATGCAGTGAGCTCCCCGGCCTCGACGGATGCGGGCTGTCGCCGCGGTATCACGAAGGCCACCAGTGCCCGCTCGAACGCGTCGCTGCCCGCCGCCAGCACCACGCAGGTGCCCACCTCGGGGTGTTCGCCGAGCACCGCCTCGATCTCGCCGAGTTCGATCCGATGCCCGCGGATCTTGACCTGCTGATCCATACGGCCGAGGAATTCGATCTCGCCGTCCGGCAGGTAGCGGCCGAGGTCGCCGGTGCGGTAGAGCCTCTCCCCCGTCTCCGGATGATGGATAAAACGCTCCGCCGTCCGCTCGGGGTCGTTGAGATAACCGGTGGCCAGGCCGATGCCCGCGATGTACAGCTCACCCGGGACGAGGTCGGGCCGGTCGCGCAGCGCGGTGTCGAGCACGTGGAAACGCTGGTTCGCCAGCGGGATTCCGTACGGGATGCTGCGCCAGTGCGGCTCGACGGTCTCGATGCGATGGTAGATCGACCAGATCGCCGCCTCGGTAGCCCCACCCAGGCTGACCAGCTCGGTGCCGGGCAGGTGCCGTCCGGCGTGGCCGGGCAGCGACAGCGGGATCCAGTCGCCCGACAGCAGCGCCAGCCGCAGGCTCGCGAGTTCGGCGGGTTCGGCGTCCAGATAGTGCATCAGCATCTGCAGCTGCGCGGGGACCGAGTTCCACAGCGTCACCCCGTGCTCGGCCACCATCTCGGCCCAGTGCGAGGGGTCACCGCGGCGCGCGGGGTCCGGCAGCACCAGCGCGGCGCCGAGGGCCGGAGGGCCGAACAGGTCGTAGACGGACAGGTCGAAGCTCAGCGCCGCCAGGCCCAGGACGCGGTCGGAGTCGCCGACGCCGAAGCGCTTGTTGATGTCGTGCACCGTGTTGACGGCGGCCCGGTGGCTGATCATCACCCCCTTGGGCACGCCGGTCGAACCCGAGGTGTGCATGACGTAGGCGAGCTCCCCGGGCGCCACCCGGGGACCCGTGGGGACCTCGGCCACCGGGATCGGCCGTACTCCGGCCACGTCCACCGCGCAGACACCGGGTGGCAGCTCGCCGGCGGCGGTGCCGGCGACGACCGCGAACCCGGCGCCGCTATCGGTGAGGATGCGATCGCGGCGGATCCTGGGCTGGCTGAGGTCGACCGGAACGTACACACCGCCCGCGAGGAGCACACCGAGCACCCCGACGGCCTGATCCCGGCACTTGTCGATCAGGACGCCGACGAAGTCGCCGGGGCGGCACCCCGCGGCCCGGAGCCGCTCGGCCACCGCCGCGGCGCGCCCCAGCCACTCCCCGTACGTCAGCGACCCGGCGGGGTCGATCACCGCGGTCCGGTCGGGGAAGTCGCGCGCGTAGGCCACGAGTGGGTCGTGCAGCAGGCAGTCCGGAGCCGGCTCCTCCGTCGCGTTCACCGTGGCCCGGACCGCGCGCTGGCGATCCGGCAACGGCTGCGGATCGACGGCCTCCCACGGCTCGTCGCGCTCGGCCAGCCGGCGCAGGAGCCCCTCGAACGCGGCGAACATGTCCTCCACCATGCCGTCGGGGAAGATCCCCTCCCGCACGTCCCAGTTCATGTCCAGGCCGCCGTACTGGTCGCCCACCTGGCAGTCGATCCACACCTGGGGCGTCTGGCTGATCCCGTACGCCGGCCGTGCCTTGCGGCCCGCCGCCGATACCGTGTTGCCTCCGACACCGATGCTGCCGGTGAACACCACCGGCAGGACCGCCGCCTCACGCCCCCGGCGCCGGGCGAGCTCCCGCAGCACCTCCACGCCGCTGTACAGCCGGTGATCGAGGTCTTCGAAGATCCGCTCGCCCAGTGCGCGGGCGCGTTCCACGAAGCTCGCCCTGCCGCCGACGTCGACGGCGAGCAGGCTCAGCGAGGTGAAGTCGCCGAGCAGCCGTTTCACGTGCGGGTGCAGCGGCATGCGGTTGAGCACAGGCAGCCCGAGGCAGAACCGCTCGACGCCGCTCCAGCGGCCGATCGTCTCCGCGAACGCCGCCAGCACCGCGTTGGCCGGTGTGATGCCGCGCTCGGCGGCGTGTGCCTTCAACGACCGCCACATGCCGGTATCCAGCGTCGCCGTCAGGCGGCGGAACCGTGGCGGCGTCGCCGCCGGATCGTGGTCGTCGCGCAGCGGGAGGGCGGGCGCGCCGGGCAGCTCGTCAATGCGGTTCCACCAGTACGCGCGGTCGCGCGCGTACTGCTCGGTCTCACGCAGCCGGCGTTCGGCGAGAACATAGTCCCGGAAGGTGGCGTCTATCGCGGGCAGCTCGCAGCCGGGCTGCTGGTAGCGACGATCCAGCTCGGACAGCACCTGCTGCAAGCTGAGCCAGTCGAGGGCCATGAAATCCACCGAGACGTGCAGCACGCTGCGATCGGGGGCCAAGGTCAGGCGCAGCTCGTACATGGGGCGCTCACCCGCGGGGTGCACCTTGTGTGACAGCTCCTCGCGCACCCCGTCGATCGCCTTGCCGACCTCGTCGTCCGATGCGTCGCGCAGGTCGGCGACCGCGATGCGGGTGTCCGCCAGCTCGGGCAGGACCCGCTGCGTGCCGTCCTCGCAGATGACCGTACGCAGGGCGTCGTGGCGCCGCACCAGGCCGTCCCACGCCTGTTGCAGCCGGACCGGATCCAGACCCGGCGGATAGTCGAACTCCTGGTAGATGTGGCAGGAGACGCCGCCGTAGTCGAACGCCGGATTGCGGCCGAACAGATAGGCCGACTGGATGTCGGTCAACGGGAAGGGCTCTTGACGCGCCTCGGGCTGCGCCCGCCACACCTCGCCGTACGACCACCCCGCCTCCGGCCCGGCGGCGTCGGCCAAGACGGCCAGCAGCTCCGCCTTGCGGCGGCGCAGCTCCGCCAGACGCCGGTCGGTCATGACGCCGTGAGGAGCGCGGAACCGCAGTTGCTGCCCCTCACGCCACAGGCGGATGCCGGCGCTGGAGAACTCCTCGAGCAGGTCGTTAGTGTTCACACCGCACCTTCCTCGAATTCCTGGCCGTCGCCCCAGCCGTCGGCGGGCCGCTCACCGCCGGCGGAACCGAGCCGGTCGATCAGCGCGCCCAGCCCGGCGACGGTCGGGGTGCGCATGACCTCGCGCATGGGGAGTTCGACGCCCATCGCCCCGCGCACCTCGGCGACAAAGCGCGTGGCCAGAAGGCTGTCGCCGCCGAGCCGGAAGAAGTTCTCGTCCCGGCCCACCGACTCAAGCCCGAGCAGCTTCATCCACCGCTCGGCGACGAATGCCTCGGTGGCGCCCCGCGGCGGGTCGCCCACGGCACGAGGCCGGTCGACGGACTGCTCGAGAAGGTCCCGTATCCGCCGCCTGTCGACCTTTCCGTTGGCGCTCAGCGGCAGCGCGGGCAGCACGGCGACGTGGGCCGGGACCATGTGCTCGGGCAGCCGCTCCGCGCCCCAGCGGCGCAGCCGGTCGGGGTCGATGCCGTCAGCCGTCTCCGGCCGGTCCGCCGACAGCAGGATCTCGCCGGTGGCCTCGGTACGCAGCACCCGGACATCACGCAAGCCGGCTGCGGTGCAGGCCCGCGTCCACCGCTCGCAGCCGTACAACCAGGCGGAGTCCGGCCAGCCCTCGTCGAACTTCCCCGCGCGCGCCTCGAGCGGCAGCGCGGTCACCAGTGCGAGCGGCGTCGGGTGCGCGCGTTCGAGCAGGTAGAGGCGCCCACCCGGCGCGAGCAGCAGGGCCATGGTGGCCAGGGCCGTCTCCGGGTCCGGCATCCGATGCAGGACGTTGTTCGCGACGACCGCGTCGAACGCGTGCACGTGCTGCGCGGCGATCGCGGCCGGCCCCTGCAACGCGGTGTGCGTGTGCCGGCCCTGCTCACGCAGCAGCGTCTCGGCCTTGGCCAGTGCCGGTTTCGAGGAGCCGAGCAGGGTGTACTCGACGGCGTCGCCGGCGAGCTCCGCGAGCAACCGCGCAGTGCCACGGCCGCTGACCACATCCCACTCGGCGACGGCGGGCGGCGCGGCACCGCCGGTGCGCTTCCGCAGGTCGTCCGCGACGGCCCTGAGGAAATCGGCCGTCACCGGCATCAGATCACCGAGGGCCTCCGGAGCCAGCACCGGGTCGTCCAGCAGCGCGACGGCGTCCGCCTCGCCGGAGATGATGGCCCGCAGAAGCGGCGCGGCCCACTCCAGTGCCGTCGCGATGGTCTCGAACGGGGTCCCGCGAGTGGACTCGCGGACCTCCTTGATCCACGCCGGGCTCGTGACGCAGTCCCAGCGGGGGCCGGGCCGGCAGGGCCCGCCGGCGGTCAGCACGCCGCGCCGTGCGAGGTATGCGCACCAGATGTCCACGACCGGACGCTGCTGCGCGCAGACGGTCTGCTGGCCGTCCTGCTGTGCGAGGACCTCGGCCAGCAGGATCTCCACCAGCCGGTGCTCGATGAGATGCGGATCGGAGGTGTCCTCGGCCCCGGTCGCGGGCGGCAGGAAGCCATCCCACGGGTACCCTCCCCCGGTGGCGTCGGCGTCTTCCCGGACCCGGTCCGGCGCCGCCGTACGCTCGACCACTGCGGCGACCACCTCCCTGCGGCCCTCGCCGGCCACGACGGCCACGGCCTGGGCGACCGTGGGATGCGCCTGCAGGCAGGACTCGATCTCCCCCAGCTCCACCCGGAAACCGTTGATCTTCACCTGGTGGTCGATGCGGCCGAGGAACTCCAGGTTGCCGTCCGGCCAGTAACGGCCGAGATCGCCGGTGCGATACCAGCGCTCGCCGTCGTGCTCCGGGAAACGCTCCGCGGTCAGCTCGGGATCGCCCCGATAGCCGAGGGCGACACCGGTGCCGCCGATCCACAGCTCGCCGGGCACCCAGTCGGGGCAGTCCCGGCCGCGGCCATCCACCACCCGGAACTTCTGGTTCCGCAGCGGTTTCCCGTACGGGATCGACCGCCAGCCCGCCGGGACCTCGGTGACCTCGTAGGAGTTCGACCAGATCGCGGCCTCGGTGGCGCCGCCGAGTGAGATGAACCGGCACCGGCCGTCCGTGGCGGCGGCCAGCCGTCCGGGCAGGTCGAGCCCGATCCAGTCGCCGGACAGCAGAGCCAGGCGGAGCGTGCCGGGGAGCGCGGTGCCGTCCGCCGCGGTGAGCAGCATGTCGAGCAGTGCCGGGACGGTGTTCCAGACGGTCACCCCGTGCCGCCGGCACAGTCTCAGCCATTCGTTGGCGTCGCGACGGCCGGACTCCCGCACGAGGACGGCGGCGCCGCCCACCGCGAGGAGCCCGAAGATGTCCCACACCGAAAGGTCGAAGTCCAGCGCGGACACCGCCAGCACGCGGTCGTCGGCCCCGACGCCGAACCGCTCGTTGATGTCCTCGACGGTGTTGACCGCGGCGCGGTGGCTGAGCTCGACCCCCTTGGGCAGGCCCGTGGAGCCCGAGGTAAAGATCACGTACGCGGGGTCACCGGGGTCGGCGGGCACCGGTGCGCCGAGCGGCGGCGCGAGCATCGCCGCGTCGATCGGCAGCACGTCGATGCCGGCGTCCACCGGTTCCCCGAGGCCGCCGCCGAGGATCAGCGCGGCGCCGCTGAGTTCGAGGATGCGGGCGCGGCGCTCGGCCGGCTGGTCCACGCCGATCGGCACGTACGCGGCGCCCGCGGCGAGGACGCCGAGCACGGCGGCGATCTGCCGCGGGCCCTTCGGGGCGATCACGGCGACGTACGAGCCCCGGCCGACGCCGCGCTGCGCCAGGGCGCCCGCGATGCTCAGTGCGCGGCGCGCCAGCTCGTCGTGGGTCATCACCTCGTCGTCGCCCCACAGCAGGGCGGGCCGCCCGGCCCGTTCGGCGGCGTGCTCGAAGAACGCCGTGTGCAGGAGGTTGCCGGTCAACGGGCGGGTGTCGGAGTTGACCTCCGCGCGCCGCTCCCGCTGCGCGGCCGGCAGCGGTATCTCCGGCAGCGCGGACTCCCAGTCGCCGGTCAGCAGGCCGCGGACCAGCGCCTCGTAGGCCGCCATCATCGCGTCGAGCATGCCGTCGGGGAAGAGCTCCTCGACGGCGTCCCAGACCATCCGCACGCCGCCGTCGCGCGTGCGGTAGATCTGGTGGTCGAGCCAGATCTGCGGGGTCTGGGAGATCATCCACGTCGCGTCGCCGAAACGGGCCGCGAACTCGTCCGGGATCAGCGGCGCCGACAGATCGAGGGAGAACACGACCGGCGCCGTGCGAGGGGCGTCCCGGTCGGTGCGGGCGAGGTCGCGCAGCACGTCGACACCGGTGTAGGCGGCGTGCCCGATGTCCTCGTGCATCTGCCGCTGCACGGCGCGCGCGCAGTCCGCGAAGCTCTTCCCGGACAGCTTCACCTCAAGCAGCAGCAGCCCCGTGAAGTCGCCGACGAGCCGCCCGATCGCGGGGTGCGCGTCGAGGTCGCGGTCGAACAGCGGCAGGTTGAGCAGGAAATGCTCGTCGCCGCTCCACCGGCTCAGGACCAGGGCGTACGCCGTCGCCAGCACCGCCGCGGGCGTGAGCCCCGCCTCGCCCGCCCGCCGTTCCATGATCGACCACTCGTCCGCCGTGAGCCCGAAGAACCGGCGGACGAACCGCGGCACGGCGACCGCCTCCGGCTCGGTCGCCAGGGGCAGCTTCGGCCCGCCGGGCAGCGACGGCAACCGGCCGTGCCAGTACGCGCGCGCCCGCTCGGCCTCCGCACGGCGGACGCCGGCCTGGTCGGCGAGGTAGCGCCCGAACGTGTAGGTGACCGGGTCGAGGCCGTCGGGGTCGTCGTACAGGACGGCCAGCTCTGTGAGCATCAGCCGGAAGCTCGCCAGGTCCGCGGCCAGCAGGTCGATGTTGAAGTGGAGCCGGTCCACCCCGCCGGGCAGCCGGGTCAGCTGGATGTCGAAGACCTCTCCCCGATCGACGCGCAGGACCCGGTGCGACAGCCGGTCCCGCAGCTCCAGCGCCGCCGCCGACGCCTCACCGCCGGTGCGGTCGCGGAAGTCGTGGACGGTCAGACCCCGCCACGGGGACTCCGGCAGCACCCGGTGCATGGCGTCGTCGCCGAACCGCACCCGCAGCATGGGATGGCGCTCGATGAGCGCCCGTACGGCCCGCTCGAGACGCGGCGGGTCCACCTCCGCCACGTCGAATTCCAGGTAGTTGTGACAGCCGACGCCGCCGAGCGGCTGGTGGTCGGCGCGGCCGAACAGATAGGCCTGCTGCACCGGCGTGAGCGGGAAGACCAGGTCCGATCCCTCACCGTGCTCCACCTCGGGCGCCGGCGGCAGCGGCGCCGCCGCGGCATCGGGGGCGAGCAGCTCGAACCACGCCGACAGCCGCGGATCATCGGCCAGCTGCGCGAACGTGACCTCGGCGCCGGAACGGTTGAGCCGGTTCGCCAGGCGCATCAGCTCCAGCGACTGCAAGCCGAGCTCGAAGACGTTGGTGTTGTCGTCCGCCTCGGTCAGCTCGATGCCCAGCAGGTCGGATACCGCACGGCGCAGAGCGTCCCGGTCCGTCACGGCATCGGTGGCGCCGTCGGCCGCCGCGTCGCGGCCGGCATTCTCGGTTAACATTTCCAAGCTCCCTTGCGCGCGATCCACTTCACGCCGGCGTAATTCAAAACGGTGGCCGGCGCGAAGAAATCCGCCTTATATTTCCGGCCGACCGGGATGCAAGGCTGGCTTCCAGGAAATCGGACATCGGCACCGAGCGGTGCCGGTCCCGACTGTAACAGCCGGGTCCCACACCGACAATACAAGACCGGCCCGGCCGGAGAGTATTGTGAATAATTCAGGCGACCGTCTGAGGAATACACATCCCGAATATTGCCGGACCGCCGCCGGCCCGGATGCGCGAGGTCACCGGCCCCTATCGGGAGCGGACCGCCAGGCTTACCAGGGATTCGCCCAGCGCCGTTTCCGGGTCGCCCAGGTCGTAAGGCAGATCGAAATGATTGCGGGCCGGCACGACGAAATCCGTCACCCGGCAGCCGAGCGCCCGGACGGCGGCCACGAACTCCGTCTGCTGCCTGCCGAACTCATCGGTCTCGTTTTCCCCGCGCACGACGACCAGCGGCGGCAGATCGGACCGCAGATTATGCAGGGGGCTGCACAGGCGGGCGGTGCCGGCGTCGAGTCCCAGTGCATCGTTCACATAGGTGTGACAAATCGGTTCGAGGTCGTAGACACCGCTTATCAGGATCGCCCCGGCGACCGCCTCGGACGGCCGCATGCCGCACTCCTTCCAGCCGGGCCCGTCGAGCAGCGACATGGCGGCGAGATGCGCGCCCGCGGAATGACCGCTCAGGACGATCGGCCCGGGAGCGCCGGGCAGCCGGGCGGCACTCCGGCATACCCACCGGATCCCGTCGGCGACCATGGCGATGATTTCCGGCAGTCCGTACGCCGGCGCCAGGCCATAGCCGAGCACCGCGACGGAGATTCCCCGCGCGACCAGGCCGGGCGCCATGAAGGCCGACTCGTGCCGGCTCATCTCCTGCCAGTATCCGCCGTGGACGTACACCAGCAGCGGGGCGCCTTCCCGGCCCGCGGGATAGAAGTCGAGCAGCTGCTCGGGCCGGGGCCCGTACCGCATCCCGAGGCGCGCGCCCGGCAGCCGCCTCGCCGCCGCGCTCCGCGCCGCGTACTCGCGCAGATAGACAGCCACGTCGGCGATGCACGAACTCGGTGAGTACTGAACGTCCAGGGACCGTCGATCGTAGGAGAGATACATCGCGCCACATCGCTTTCCGGCGTACGACGTCGAAGTCTCGGCACACGCCGGGAGCCCGGCACGTGAAGCGGCCGGACTCCCGGAACACGCGGTGCTTCGGGTGAGGGTCAGGCGGTGGCGCCGACGGTGGCGCGCATGTGGGCGAAGTACTCGTTCTGCGTGGGGAGCTCCTGGACGAGCTTGTCCGCTTTCACGCGGATGCGCTGGAACTCGGCCAGCGCCGCCCGCTCGTCGGCCAGGTCGAGCGCCGGGGAGTAGCGGGGCCGGATCGCCCCGGTGCCCAGCAGGACGCAGTTGTACGAGTACGGGGGAAGCCCGTGGTAGTGCGGGTATATCGTCTCCGCGTCGGGCACCTTGTGCTTCCAGATCTCGATGCGCTCGGCGAGCGCGTCGGGAATCTTGCGGGTTTTAGTGTCCTTCCAGTACTGCGTGTCCGCCCGCTTCGCGCCGACGTAGTGCAGGCAGAGGAACTCGCGGACGCCGTCCATGACGTGCGCCACCGAACGGTTGTATAGCTCCCGCTGCACCTCGTCGTCGCGGCCGGCGGGGAAGTATTTGACGAGCTGCTCGATGGCGTGATGGATGAAGAAGATGCCGGTGGACTCCAGCGGCTCGACGAAACCACTCGACAGGCCGACCGCCACACAGTTGTTCACCCAGGAACGGCGGCTGCGGCCGATGCGCATCTTGATGTGGTTCGCCGGGACGTCGGCGGCCTCGGGGCCGACGAACTCGCGCAGCGTGCGCTCCGCCTCGTCCGCGCTGATGTAGTCGCTGGCGTAGACGTATCCGGTGCCGATTCGGCTGATCAGCGGGATCGTCCAGATCCAGCCCGCGTCCTGGGCCGTGGCCGTGGTGCACGGCCGCAGCGGCTCGCGATCCATGTCCAGCGGCACCTGGAGGGCGACCGCGCTGTCGTTGGGCAGCGTGTCCTGGTAGGACACGAACGGCTCGCCGAGCGCCTTGTTCAGCAGCAGCCCGCGGAAACCGGTGCAGTCGACGAACAGGTCGCCCTCGATGTCGCCGTGCCCGGTGGTCCGCACGTGCGAGATCCACCCGCGCTCGTCGAGGGCGACGTCCACGACGTTGTCGAGGATGTGCCGGACACCGCGCTGCGTGGCGTATCCGGTCAGGAACTTGGCCAGCAGGTGCGCCTCGAAGTGGTAGGCGTACGGGATCTGGGCGCCCTGGTAGTCGGCGATCGTCGACCGCGGCGTGGTCTCGTCCCGCTCCTGCTCGACGAACCCCTGGTCGAGCAGCGTCCCGTCGAGGTACCGGGGGGAACGCAGGGCGTCGACCACCGACGCCATCACGAAGCAGTCCTTGTCGAACCGGCTTGTCGTCGGGTTGCGCAGCCACCAGTCGCTCAGCGGGAACCCGTCGACCGATCCCATCTTCTCGAACGGGTGATAGAAGTAGTGACCCGGCTCTCGCCAGTTCTCGAACCGGACGGCAAGCTTGTACGTCGCATTACAGGCCGGCATCCAGTCGGACTCGGCCAGCCGGAGATATTCGAAGAAATGTCGGATGTCGCTGAACGTCGCCTCGCCGACTCCGATCGTGCTGATCTTGGCCGACTCCACGACCGTCACATCGATACGATCGGCGAAGGCGGCCGTCAGATATGCCGCCGTCATCCATCCGGCCGTGCCGCCGCCGACGATGACGACCCGCTTCGTCTTTCCGGGATCACCCGCTTTATTGCCCGCGGCGCCGTTGACAGTCATCGCTGCATTCTCCTTTGGACCGGTAACTCACCTGACGGAATTCGGGTAGCCCACGCCGGGCCGTTCGCACTGCGTCCCGTACGCTCGCCGGCGTCTCACTCGTGACCGCGCGGGAAAAGATCGGGAAACAACGTGGACTCGGCGTGCCGCCATAGATACGAGGCGCCTGACGAACCGGCCGTGCCCCGCGCGGCGCCGAGGAACTGCTCCGCCAGCTCGGCGTGCCGTTCCCGCCACGAACGCACCGATTTGTCGAAGCCCGCCAGCGCGTCGAGTATCCGCTCGACGGTCGAGGAGTCCCCCGCGGGCCCGTGCGTACCGGCACGGACCCGGTCGCGATACTCCGCGAACACGGTGGCCAGAGACGGCTGTTCGAGGCGTGCAAGCAGCCTGGCCCGCTCGCCTTCGGTCAGCCCCGGGATGTTGACGTACCGCGCGTCCCCGGCCCCGCACGCGAACTCGATTTCTCGATACTGGGCGGACTGGAACCCGCTCGACGTCCCGAGCGTCGCGCGGATCGCGTCGAAGGACTCGGGGGTCAGCGTGGCGAGCACCTCGAAATGATGGGTGATCACCCGCATGATGTGGGGCAGCCGCTCAAGATGCTCGGCGGCCTCGGTCCCGTTCCCCCGGAGCATCGCCTCGCGCGCGGCGTCCAGATGGCGGAGGACGACGGCGAACCAGATCTCACATGCCTGGTGCGTCGCGAAGAACAGCGTCCGGTCCGCGCTGTCGCGCACGCACGCGATGGCGAGCAGCTCGTCCAGCCGGAGAATCTCCCCGTACGCCGGAAAGCGTTCCGTGTTTGCCGCATCAATCATCCCGTGAACTTCCCCTCACACACGCCGGACAGTCGATAACGCCGGATCAGGGCAGGCGCCGCCCGCACGGCCGGGCCGGGAATCAGTGCTGAAACTGCGGCAGCTTCCCCGCACGCAGCGACTTCTTGTCGATCTTGCCCACCGGGGTGCGGGGAAGGTCGGGGACGACGACGAGCTCGTCCGGCAGTTTGTACGACGCCAGGCCGCGATCGCGGATGTGCTCCCTGATCGCGCGCAGCGAGAGCGGCGCCGCCGCGGCGCCGGCGTCGGCGCTCGGGACGACGTACAGGCACAGGCGCTCGTCGAGCTCGTCGTCGGGGATGCCGACCACCGCGGCGTCCCGGACCATCGGATGGGTCAGCACGGTCAATCCGAAAAGCAAGAGCGCGCGCGTTCAGGGGCCGCCATAGGTGAATCGTCGAGACACGGTCGCGTAATCCCTTCGAGCCAGTCTGCAGGAGGGCTGTGATGCCTTTGGACCGCATACTCCGCAACCTGATCACTTGGCAGCGCGCCGACGGCCCTCCGACTCCGGTTCACGCGATGAGCGTCGAAGACGCCCGTGAGAGGTATCGGGCGAACGCGGTCCGCCTTCGCCGGGAGGACGGCGGCCCTGCCGTCACCACGGTCGACCGGACGATCGACACCGTGGACGGATCGTCGCTGCGGTGCCGGGTATACACGCCGGAATCGGATGCGGGCCGTGTGATCACCTACTTGCACGGTGGCGGCTGGGTGCTCGGCGACATCGACAGTCACGACCGGGTCTGTCGCATGCTGGCGGCGTCACTGTGCGCGGTCGTCGTCTCTGCCGACTACCGGCGGGCGCCGGAGTTCCCCTATCCCACTCCGTTGCACGATGCGATCGCCGCGGCCCGCTGGACGGGCCAATCGTTCCGGGGCCGCGACCACGTAATCGCCGGTGACAGCGCCGGCGCCAGCCTGGCCCTGGGTGTGGCGCTCGACGCGCGCGACCGCGGCGACCTCGACTTCACCGCGCAACTGCTGCTGTGTCCCCCCGTGGACCCGAGCCTGCGCTTCGCCTCGGCCTCCGAGCACGCCGACGGCTATCTGCTGAGCGTCGACGACATGGCCTGGTACTACAAGCTGTACATTCCCGATCCGCGGCAGCGCAGCGAACCCGCCGTCGATCTGCTGAACGCGGACCTCCGGGACCTGCCGCCGACGGTACTCGCCACGGCCGAATTCGACCCGCTCCGTGACGAGGGAGCGGAACTGGCCGAGAGACTGTGCGCCGCAGGCGTATCCGTTCGCTACGTGCCCGGACCGGGTCTTGTGCACGGCTACTTCCTGATGCAGGACATCGTCCCGGCCGCAGCCGCGTGCGCCCGCCGGGTCGTCCGGGAGCTGGATGCGGTCTTGAGGGCGGCGCGTGGAGCGAGCCTCGGCGCGAGGGCGAGGCACGTCGAGGCGCTCCAGGGCGAGTGAGAGCGGCCTTCGCGACCGCTGGCGGGATGAGGCCCGGCGGCGCCGGCGGCTCATGCCCGAGCCGTGCCCCAACTGGTGCGGCAGGTGCTCGCGGGCGATCCCGGTGTGCGGGACGAGCAGGATGGCCCGCAGCACCTGCCGGTCGTCATGCGCGGCGGTTCTCGGGCGCGCCGGAACAGGGTCGGCGCGTCGGAGTCCGACCCGTCAGGACGCGTCCTCCGGGCCCGGCGAAGCCTCACCTGCACGCCCCGTCGGGGGGCCGCCGTATCCTGTCGCTGCGCCGTCGCCTCCTGCGCCTTCTGATGTGCGACCTGCTTGGCATGCAGACGGGTCCGGAACTCCTCGCCGGGAATGGTGACAACCGACTGCGGCGGGACCCGCTCGGCGAGCAGGGCGAACGGGTACTCCTGCCGCGCGGGATCCCTGGCCGGGGACACGGTGCCGAACTGGTCGTAGCCGGGAACCGGGATGTCCCAAACCTGGATCCGCCACTCGGTCTCGTCGTCCTCGTACAGGAAGAACTCCACCGCGCCCGGCGCGCGTTCGACGAGCCGATCCAGGTAGGCGTCGAAGGCGGCCAGCGCGAAGTCCCGCGGACTGCTCCTAACGCCGTCTTCCACGCCGCGCCCGACCACGTCACCGAAGTCGACGATCCAGTCCCAGTGCTGGTCCTGCTTGTTCCTCGTCTCGATGACAAAGGCGTACCGGCTGCCCGCCACGTCCGTCTGCGGGGTCGGTAACGCCTTTCCCGTCGGCTGAGGGATGCCGGAGAAGTGCTGGGCTCGTCCGTGCAGGCCGTAGCCACCCTCACGCAAACCGATCACGTGCACCACGACGCGGCTCGGGGTTCCTCCCATCTCTCCCAGCTCTGCGGTGACGCGGGAGATGAGGTGCTCGCTCATGTCCCTTCCCCACATCCCGATGACCACGTTCACGATGTACCGAGGACCCTGGGACGCATCGAGCAGGCGTCCGCCCACACTCCAAATCTCCTCCTCGCGCACCACCACGTGAGTGAGCCCGTCGACCAGTTCGATCAGGTCGGGATCCACGGGCGCCGCTTCCCCGTCGGCGGCCGACAACAGGCGCCGCCCGGTCAGCCGCTCGGCGAGCCTCCGGCGCTCTCTCTCATCGAAAACGCCCTTCGGCACCAGCAGCTCAACGAACAGCATCCGATTCGTCCTTTCCGGAGCGTCTCATTCAATGGAAAGTCTTCCGCGTCGGCTCCGCATAATCGTCGGCTCCCCGACTACTTTTTTGCTACTTCGTCAGTAGTATCAGTCAGGCCGACTACGCCGCGCGGAGTAGCTCGGTTCCATAGCGAATCCAATGCCGCCAGGCCGATGACGAGGAACGTCCGGACCCGGCAGGGTTCACCCAGAGGAGACACAAATTTGAAAGAAAAACTCCAGAGGACGACCTGTGGTTCGAAAATCTTGTCAAGACGCATTTCAGCCGGTGCCGGAACACGAGGGCACGGGCCTCGTCCACCTCGGCGACCCACGGGATGGCCGGCTCTGTCGACCGGTCGGACGAGCCAGGCGGGCAGGCGTCACAGGAGGGGTCACAAGAGGGAAGGAGGAGTTGCGTGGGCCGGGCCGGCGAATACGTCGCGGACCCGGCCCCACGCGCGGTGATGCCGTTCCTGCGGGGAGGCGGTCGGCCCTATCGGCGGCACCCGCAGGCGACGGGGACACAGGGCCGCATCCCCGTCACGTTCACCACCCGCGTAACCTTGTCTCTGACGCGCCGGCCGAATCTGGCCCCCTGCCCCCGGTTCGGCATTCTCCCGCACCCGGCTCCACGTTGCCGACCCGGAGCCGGGCGTTCATTTTCCTCATGCGCATGGAAGCACATCGGCGCGTTCAGCACACCCTGTGACAGCTGCGGAAGTCAGATCCAGTGCGAATCCCGGGCGATCCGTAAGGCGTCTATTCGGTTGCGCGCGCCCAGCTTCGCCACCACGGACGAAAGGTAGTTGCGCACGGTTCCCTCCGAGAGGTGTAAGCGCGCCGAGATCTCGGACACCGTGTCACCTTGCGCGACGTATTCGAGCACGGAGAGTTCCCGCAGGGTCAACGGGCAGCCCCCGTTGGCCAGCGCGGCGACCGTCAGCTCCGCGTCGAAGACCCGCTCCCCCTGGTACACCCGATGGATGGCGTCAAAGAACTGGCGCGGTGGGGCACTCCGCTGCACCATTCCGTCGATCCCGCTGGTGAAGGCCTGACGAACGATCATGCGGCTGAACGCCGTGGCGAGCAGCAGGCTCCGGCATCCCGGAAGGCTTGTGATCTTCTCGGCGATCGCGATCGCCTCGGTGTCCGCGCCTTCGAAGCTGATGATCGCGACATCCGGCCGGTGCGTCTCGGCGAGCTCCAGCGTATCGAGGCCGACGTCCGCCATTCCGACGACCCGGATGTCCTCGCTGCGCTCAAGCAGCGCGGTGAGCGCGAAACGGGACAGCGGAAGGTCATCGGACACCATGACGTTGATTTGCAATTTAGATCCTCCCCGTAATTCATCTCAGTAGGGCCGCACCATAAAGTCGCGATGGGCAGCTCGCTTACCATGACGAATTTTTTTGCCGACCCCTCCTCCTGTAATGGATTTGCTCGCCGTATCGACTAATCATCAAGACCTGCGCAGCGAAATCTCAAGCGATTTTCGCAGACCCCATTTGCGACGAGGGGTCCCGCTGATAGGCCCCGAGCAAGGAAGGCGCCCCGCTCGGCCTTCCACTGCCCGATCGGACGAGTGATCGACGGCACGGGCAGGCTCGAGACCGAGCCGGAGAACCGCCACAGCGCGGGTATGGCATCCGCACCGGACAGGTCGTGCGGCCAGACCAGCGAGGGCACCCCGCTGATCCCCGAGGTCTCGAGGGCCCGGGAAGGCACGACCGTCGAGGAGAACCGCCGGCGTCGGTCCGCCGCCTTCTCGCCGGGCCTGCCGTCGAGGCATGCAATCTTGACCTCGATCGCGCCGACCGCGGCCAGATCACCCGTGGCCGGCGCGATCGGTCACATCCGATCACGCGGCGGCCGAAGCCGCCCCATTCTTCGGCCGCGGCGCCCGCCATATGGTCGTGGTCGTCCGCGGAAAACTCGGGCACTACGGTAAGCGGCACTGGCGTGCCTTCCCGACCGACGCGTCAACGTCGGCCTTATCTCGAAACCATCACTGGATGATCCGGGAAGGGACACGCCTTTCCGGGGGTAAACTTCCATGATTCAGTCAAACTCTGCAGTTGTATCATACGCGTACGAAAAGCCAATCTCAATACCCGATCAGGAGCGCGGCAAGCAGGCACTTGGCCTATTGGACGCAAGGAGCAGTAGCGGTCCGTACATTGCAACTGGTAAGAAGGGTGGCCGGCGCGTTGACTGGATCCGGTCAGGGCCCACGCACGATCGATCCGGCCGCCCGCGGCGAACATTGAGGCCTTAACCTCGATCTTTCGCGTCTATCCGGTGGCTGGCTGATCGGTTTCGGCTGGAGTGTGAAATCGCGGTTGTGGTCAGCCTTGTGGCCCGGCTGTCGCGCCGGGTGGGCGGGGTTCCAC
>JADGHC010000385.1 GCA_019689655.1 Microbispora sp. | reverse complement strand
CTTCCTGCCGCCCCATTTCCTCCCGCCCGCCCTGATCACCCAGGCCGAGATGGACCGGCGCATGGACGCCGGGCTGGACACCTTTGCCCTCGACATCCCGCCCGGCTTCCAGCGCGACCTCCTGGCGGGGCGGCGGCCGGCCATCCAGCTCAACGTCGATGCCACGCGCATGAGCCAGGCCTTCACCGGCAGCGGCCACATCCAGTCCATCATCGCCGAGGAGGTGCGGCGCTTCGCCGGGCGCGGCGCGGCCGAAGCGGCGCCGCCCGTGGACCTCGTGCTGCGCGCGCGCTTCAACCCGGAACTCGACAAGTCCTGGTTCGGCGCGATCGTGCAGGTGATCAACAACGTCACCATGCTATCCATCGTGCTGACCGGGGCGGCGCTGATCCGCGAGCGCGAGCACGGCACCATCGAGCATCTTCTCGCGATGCCGGTCACCCCTTTCGAGATCATGTGCAGCAAGGTCTGGGCGATGGCGCTGGTGGTGCTCGCCGCCTGCGCCTTCTCCCTCGGCTTCGTGGTGCAGGGCGCGCTCAGCGTGCCCGTGCAGGGGTCCGTGCTGCTGTTCCTGGCCGGCGCCGCCCTCAACCTGTTCGCGACCACCTCGATGGGCATCCTGCTCGGCACAGTCGCGCGCTCGATGCCGCAGTTGGGCCTGCTGCTGATGCTCGTGCTGCTGCCGCTGCAGATGCTCTCCGGCGGCAGCACCCCGCGCGAGAGCATGCCGGAGTTCGTCCAGGTCGTGATGCTGGCCGCGCCCACCACGCATTTCGTCGCGCTTGCGCAGGCGGTGCTGTTTCGCGGCGCGGGCCTCGGGATTGTGTGGCCTCATTTCCTGGCGCTGGCGGGCATCGGGGCGACGCTCTTCGCCATCTCGCTGGCGCGCTTCCGCAGCACCATTGGCACAATGGCGTAACCCCGAAAGTTCGAGAAACCGCCGCGAGAGCTACAAAGATCGCATCTCTTTCCGCTGAGGGCGATGTGGAGTGGTGCTTCGCTGGAGCAGTGCGCCGATCAACCGCGTGCTGCCGCACCGCGTTTGCGCACAACGCTACAGGATCCGCCGCTTCATCACCTGCACCGCCATCGGTGCCGCTGCCAGAGCGACCGTTGAGGCGCTTACGTTCCGCGCCGTCATGCGCACGCTGTTGTTGGACCACACATGGCAGTCGAGCACGAAGGCGATGCTGCTGGTGTCGAGCGACACGCCGGCGAAGTCGCCCTGGCATGCGCCGGGGACTGCAACGTCGGTGTTGGTCGTCGCGCCAGGGCCGAGGCTCGGCAGATCCCAGCTGCTCTCCAGCGCCAGCGTCCGCATCCCGGCCGGCAGAGACGGACAGCCGTAGAGGATCACCGGGGCATGCTCTGGCAGGCCGTGGAGCCGGAGCGCCTCGAACTCGATCCGGCCGTCGAAGCCGACGCGGCTCTGACCGAGGAAGGCGTGGCCCCCGCCCGCTTCGTCGCGGCGGGGGCAGGTCTGGCCGGACGCAGCGCTTAGCTGAAGTGAAGCAGCAAGTCCGGCGTCCGCTCGATCTAACGGCCGAGGCCGAGGCCGTGGTCTGGGCTGATGGCGCGGTTATGGCACCCGCCGCTTCGTCACCTGCACCGAGAGCGTGGCTGGGCTGAGGTCGAAGGTGGCGGAGGGCGAGATGTTGCGTGCCATCACCCGGACCGTGTTGGTGGTCCAGGCCGTCGCATCGAGCTCGATGAAGCGGGTCGATGAGGCAAGCGAGGCATGGGCGACATCTCCCTGCCGACAGCCGGTGACGGTCACGTCGAGCAGGCTGGTGGCGCCCGGCGCCAGCGAGGGCAGGTCCCAATTGACCTCCGCGGCGAACTCCCGCTGGCCCACCGGCAGGGTGGGCGTGCCGCAGAGCAGCGCCGGGGCATGCTCCGGCAGGCCGTAGAGACGCAGCGCCTCGAGCTCGATCTGCCCGTCGAAGCCGACGATGCCGATCTGGGCAAAGGCGACCGCCTCCGCCAGGCGCACCGTCATGCGGCGGTTCAGCGAGGCATCGGCCATCACCGCGCCGCCGGTCCAGGCCTTGGAGGGAGTGTTCCACTGCATGGTGGTCAGCGAGGCCAGCACATCGCCGGCGACGTTCTCCCGGACGGCCATGCCGGCGTCGAAGCAGCGCACGAACAGCCGTCCGCCATCGGCGCCGCCCACCAGCCAGTGGGCGAGCGCGAACTCCTTCGCCTGGGAGCAGTCCACCACGAAGGCCAGCCCGCGCTGCGCCTCCAGCCGCAGCCCGCGGCCGGTCGGCGTGATGTCGTCCAGGCCGTTGAAGGACAGCCCGGCCAGGGCGGTGGCGGCGGTGGTCGAGGTGGCGACCACGGCCAGCCCCTCCACCCCGACCTCGGTGGCGCTGTGCCGGAAGGCGGCGGCGCGCAGGTTCGGCACATTGCCGAGCAGGCGGAGGTGCCGCGAGGCCGGCGCCCGGTGGCGGTTGAGGACGGCATTGCCGCAGCGGGTGGCGGTGGCGGTGTAGTCGATGCCGACCTGATAGGTGTTGGCCCAGGCCACCTCGTATTCGCAGTCCTGCGCCGCGCCGGTGTGGCGCGCCACGAGCGGCGAGCAGGCCTCCATCCGCAGCGCCCGGCCGATGATGGCCGAGCCGTTGGTCTCGTTCAGGAAGGGGATGGCGACGTTGGGGTCGAGCTGGCGCAGCTCGAAGTTCGGCGCGTCGAAGACGTGCCGGTTGTGGTTGTTGTAGGCGTCCGGAGCGCCGCGGGAGAAGCGGATCCCGAAGCGGTCGATCGTCGGGTTGATCCCCGTCGCGCAGGCGAAGTGGCCGCCGTAGTAGCGAACCGAGGTGTTCCAGGCCGTGGCCGTGGCGCAATGGACGTCGAGGCCGTAGCGGTTGTTCAGGATGCGCCCCAGGATCAGCGTGGTGTCCTCGAAGCCGCGGCCGTCGCCGAGGGTGCGCAGCCCGATGGTGAAGCCCGAGACCAGGCGCAGGTCGAGCAGCGAGGCGTCGAGGTTGCGGGCGACGATGCCGATGTCGGCCTCGCTCGCCCAGTCGGACTGGATGTGCCTTGTGACCTGCAGGTTGAGGTACAGCTTCTCGCCGTTCCGGGCGGTGCCGCCGTCGCCGAGCGTCAGCACGGTGGCCGGGGCGTTGGCCGCGCCGGTGTACTGGATCACCCCCTGCATGATCAGCCCGCGGGCGCCGCCGCCGAGCGTCACGCCGGCGTCGACGTTCCAGGTGCCGGGCGGGATGATCGCGAACTTGCCGTCCGCCGCGGCACGATCGAAGCAGGCCTGGAGGGCGGCGCGGTCGTTGGCGGCGCTGTCGCCCAAGCCCCCGAAGTCGCGCGGCAGCACCGCCTCGCGGTCGCGCAGGTACTTCGCGAGGTCGGTCTTTGAGATGTTTTGGCCGAGAACCATCAGGTCGTCGATGCGGGCGGCCATGTCCTCTCCTACAGCACGGTCGCGGTGACGGGTCCGGCGAGGGCCGAGACGTTGCCCTCGGCGGAGACGGCGCGGAGCCAGTACCAACGGGTCTGCCCGGCGGTGAGGCCAGTGCGGTCCCAGGGCAGCGCGGTGGGCTCGGTCGCGAGCTTCACGGCCGCGGCGAGGCTGGCGTTGGTGGCCTCGAACACCTGCAGCCGCACCGCGTCGGCCGGGAAGCCGCCGGAGAGCCGCACGCCGCCGGCAATCCCAAGGGCTGCCGGCGCGGTGACGGCGCCGGGGATGGGTGCCTCCCGCCAGCCCGACACCGCCCCGCTTCGGGCCACCGCGCGCGCCCGGAAGGCGGTCGGCTCGGCGGTGGGAATGGACGCCGCGGTGGCGCCGAGGGCGCCGCCGTAGCCCTGCCAGGCAGCGACGGAGGCGGGGCGGAACTCGAGCTCGTAGCCCGCGAGATAGGCGCTGCCGACCGCGGACCAGGACACGCCGAGGGCCGCGAAGGCGGTGCCGAGAGGGGTCTCCACGGTGATGGCGGCCGGGGCGGCGATGACGCCCGGGTTCGGCAGCACGACGGAGGGGCTGTCGCCGGCGGCGCGCTCGTCCACCGCCGGGTTCCAGTCCCAGACGGCGGGGTCCTCCTCGGAGAGGGTGAGGTCGACACCGCCGTCGGGGGACAGCCGCCAGCCCGTCACCCGCGCCGGGAAGGGCCCGACCCTGTCGAGGGCGACCGTCACCCCGTCCCAGGGCCGCAGCCGCAGCGCCGAAAGGTTGGCCGGGAAGGCGACCTCGCGCTGGCGACGGATCCGCTCCAGCTCGGCCTTCATGAGGCGCTGCACCGTCGCGACCGAGGTGGTCAGCGGGAACTCCAGGTCCCGGAAAATCTGCTCGCCGCCATCCTCGGTAACGTAGTTGGCGGCGAGCAGCGGCGGGGCATCGGTGGGCTGCCAGTTCTTCGCCGGGTCGACGTAGACCGCGCGCACGCCGTTGAAGAGATCCCGCCGCGGCCGGCTGCCCTGGATGGTGACGTCGCCGCGCAGGTCGTCCGAGGTGAGCGTGGCGGCCGGCAACGCCGGCCCGCCGGCGTGGATGAAGAACCGCCCGCCCGAGACGACGAGCGCGCCGGCCATGGCGGCGACCAGCTTGCGGGTGATGGCGAGCTTGCCCTCGCCGAGCGAGACGCGGCCGTTCACGGTGTAGCGCCGCTCGGTGACGCCAGCCCGGGTGCCGATCAGCTCGTCGCAGATGTTGGCGGCGGCGATCAGGGCGGGGATGTCGATGTCGTCCCAGGAGGCCTTCCAGCCGAAGGGCGCGGTCAGGTACCAGGCCAGGCAGAGCGCCGGGTTGTCGGACCAGCCGACAGCACCCGTGCGCGGGTCGAGGATGGTGTCCGCCCCCTCGACCAGGGCGGCGATGTTCGGCGGGCCGGCGGGGAAGGCCTCGGCGGTGATCTTGAGGCGCACCGCGACGTAGGCGCGGCCGCGGCCACGGTGCGCGACGGTCCATTTGCCGCCGGTCTCGGCGATCAGGTTGGCGTTGGCCACCTGGTTCGGATCGCCGAGGTGGCGGTCGATGCGGACCAGGCCGGCGAACTTCGCGTCCGTGGCGAGGGTGTCGCCGAGCCAGACCTCGCCGATGGCGCGGACGCGGTGCGCGGCGAGGACGACGACGGCGTAGAACCAGCCATCGGCGCGGCCGGCATCGTCGGTGGCGGAGTGGATGAAGACGATCGGGCCACCGACCTTGCAGCGCCCGAAGACGATCTGGTGCTCGGTGATCGGCTGGCGGAAGGACTGGGTGCGGCCGGCGCCGGGCGCCGTGGGATCGTCGCCCGGGCGGAGCGAGGTGGAGGGTGTCGGCGAGGTCGGCCGCTTGGCCGGGAAGACCGAAGCGCCGATAGTGGACACAACGAACGCGGCGCCGGCGCCGACCAGGGCGCCGAGGACGCCGCCGCCGACTGCGGCCGAGACCGCGGCGCCGGCGGTCACCGCGAGAAGGGGAACGGCGGCGGGCATGAGGACACCTCACGGCATCGCGGCGGCAGCGGCGCTCGGGTGGTTGGGCTGGCCGGGCCGCGCTGCCGCGAGGGCTCCGTCAGCCGATCCTCCAGGCGATGGTGCAGAGGGTGATCGGGGCGCGGACCAGGCCGCGCGGGCCGACGAAGGCGGCGCGGCCGGCATCCAGCACCACGCCGAGCCGGTCGGGACCGGGGGCGAGGACGATATCGCCCATGCGGGCCCGCAGCGGCGGCACGCGCGGGAAGCCGGCGCTGTCCGCGGAGTCGGCCAGGTCGGGCAGCACCCGGACGGCGGGCCTCTCCCCTGTCATCGCCTCGACTGCGGCCAGCGTAAAGCGCGCGCAGTTCCAGCGGTGGGCGTCGAAGGCGCGCGTCTCGACCGCCGACAGCAGGGCCGCCAGCCGCACCGCCCAGTCCGGCCGCCGCGTCACCGCGCCGGCAGCCGGATCTCCGCCTCCTGCAGCGCCGGGACGAACTCGAAGAAGCGGTCGCCCGGGTATTCGGCCTGCTGGTCGGCGTCGGTGTAGCGGCGCACCTCGGCGCGCTCGAGGTCGACGAGGCGGCTCTCGCACGTGAGCGCGACCCGCGGCTCGGCGCCGTCCGTCACCTCCATGGTGTCCATCAGCCCGGCCCAGAGCGGGAACGGGTCGGCCACG
>JADGHC010000384.1 GCA_019689655.1 Microbispora sp. | reverse complement strand
CCCGGGGCACCGCGGTCGGGGCCGGCGAGGCCCTCGTCACCGCGCCCGGGCGGGTGATTTCGCCCGGCCTACGAGGCGGCCCTGACGCACTGGAAGATCGCCGTACCGGGCAGCAGACGGCCGCGCAGCGGGCTCCAGCCGCCCCACACGCGGTCGTGGCCCGGCGGCCACTCCGGCTCGATCAGGCCGGTCAGGACGAGCCCGGAGGCGGCGATGAGGCCCACCCAGTCGCCCATCGTCCGGTGGTGCTCCACGTACGACGGCTCGCCGTCCTCGCCGAACTCGACGTACGGCGAGCGGTCGAAGTAGGGGCGGTCGGCGGTCAGCCCGCGCGGGCCGGGGTCGTCGGGGAAGGCCCACCGGATGGGGTGGCTGACGGAGAACACGAACCGGCCGCCCGGCCGCAGCACCCGGCGCACCTCGGCCAGCACCGCCCCGGCGTCCGCGACGAACGGCAGCGCGCCATAGGCCGAGCAGGCGAGGTCGAACGACTCATCCGCGAACGGCAGCGTCTCGGCGTCGGCCTGGACGACGGGCAGCCGTACCCCGGCGGACATGTCGATCCGCCGGGAGTGCTGCAACTGCCGGTAGGACAGGTCGACACCGGTGACGGTCGCGCCCTGCCCCAGCAGCCACCGGCCGCACTGGCCGGCACCGCAGCCGATCTCCAGGACCCGGCGGCCCGCCACCTCCCCGAGCAGCCGGGCGTCGGCCTCGTCCAGCCCCTCCGGGCCCCACACGAAGCCGTCGTCACGAAGGAACTCCCCGTGCTCGGCCTGGTATTCGTCGGCCGCGCCGTCCCACCAGCCGCGGTTGGCCCGCGAGGTCTGCGACCGGGAGACCGGCCGCCTTCCGACGGAGTGCGGCACGTCAGCGCATCTTGGGGCCGCGCGGCATCCGCACGCCCTTGGGCATGGGGCCCTTGGGGATCGGCAGGGCCGGGGTGAGGGCGCGCATCCGGTTGTTGACCTCGGACACCGCGGCCTTCTTCAGGTTGCGGGGCAGCTTCATCAAGTGCCGCTGCAGCTTGGCCAGCGGGACCTGGCCCTCCGCGTCACCACACTGGATGTCGTACACGGGCACGTCGATCGCGACCCGCTGCACGCGCTTCTTCTCCGAGGCCAGCATGCGCTGCACCCGGTTCGGCGGGCCCTCCGAGACCAGGATGACCCCCGGATATCCGACGACGCGGAAGACGAGGTCCTGGTCCCGGTTGACCGCGACCGGCTTCTCCTCGACGTACCAGTTGCCGCGCAGGCTCTGCAGGATCGCGTACGTCGCCCCCGGCTGGCCGTGGAGCATCTGGTACTGCGCCTTCTGCGCGAACCGGCTGAAGACGATCATCCCCACCAGTACGGCGGCGAAGACGCCGAACACGATCCAGGTCCAGCCGAAGATCACGCCGATCACGATGAACAGGACGAGGGTGCCCAGCGCCGACGCGTAGACGATCGGCATGCCCTTGGGGTTCGCCTGCTGAATGATCTGCGCGACCATCCGGAGCTGCTTGAGGCGTCCCGGTGTCGCTGCGTCTTTCGCCATGGTGTGAAGGATACAAACGTCGAGCTGACTTAATGAAAACGAGACTCACCCAACGCGGGAGGCGATCGCCTGCTGGTACAGGCGGCCTGCCCGGTAGGACGAGCGCACCAGCGGACCGGACATGACGCCGGCGAAGCCGATCTCCTCGGCCTCCCGCTGGAGCTCCACGAACTCCTCCGGCTTGACCCAGCGGTCCACGGGGTGGTGGCGCGGGGTGGGGCGCAGGTACTGGGTGATCGTCACCAGGTCGCATCCGGCGTCGTGCAGGTCGCGCAGCGCCTGGCTGATCTCCTCACGCTCCTCGCCCATGCCGAGGATGAGGTTCGACTTGGTGACCAGCCCCGCCTCGCGGGCCATGCTGATCACCTGCAGCGAACGCTCGTAGCGGAACGCGGGCCGGATCCGCTTGAAGATCCGGGGCACGGTCTCGATGTTGTGCGCGAAGACCTCGGGCCTGCTGGAGAAGACCTCCTCGAGCTGGTCGCGGTTGCCGTTGAAGTCCGGCACCAGCAGCTCCACGCCGCACCCGGGCACCATCTGGTGGATCTGCCGGGCGGTCTCCGCGTACAGCCAGGCGCCGCCGTCGGGCAGGTCGTCGCGGGCGACGCCGGTCACCGTGGCGTAGCGCAGGCCCATCTGGCGCACGGACTCGGCCACGCGGCGCGGCTCGTCCTTGTCGTACTCGGCCGGCTTGCCCGTGTCGATCTGGCAGAAGTCGCAGCGCCGGGTGCACTGGTCGCCGCCGATGAGGAAGGTCGCCTCACGGTCCTCCCAGCATTCGGAGATGTTGGGACAGCCCGCCTCCTGGCACACGGTGTGCAGCCCCGCGCCCGCCACCAACGACTTGATCTCGTTGAAGTTGGGGCCGTTGCGCAGCCGCGTCTTGATCCACGGCGGCTTCTTCTCGATGGGGGTCTGGCTGTTGCGCACCTCCAGGCGGAGGAGCTTTCGGCCTTCAGGAGCGACGGTCATGCGACTTCCTTCGCAGCACTCCGCGGCAGCGGTCCGCGGGTCCGGGGTACGAGCGGAGGCACCGGCCCCGCGCGGTACGCGGGCCTGCGTGCCTGTCGGAACGCTCGTTCACGAACCCAGCTTATTACCTGCGTTCGAGTGATCCGGGACCGCTCCCGGGCCATGCGGGCGAGGTGGCGATCCGGCCGGACGTCGCCGGAGGCCGGGGCCGTCGGTGCCGCCGGATCCGAGCGCGACCGGGCACCCGCCGGATCTCGTGGCCGTCGCCACAGGACGGCGACGGGGCGCCCGCGTGCGGCCCGTCAGGCGAGGTCCTCTTCGTACAGGTCGTACGGCTCGGTGCCGAGCGCCTCGGCGAGGCGCTTGCCGGCGAACGGGATCACCTCGTCGACCGTGATCCGCCGGCCGGTCTCGGCCGCAAGCGACGTGAACCCGGCGTCGTCGCCGGTGATGCGGGAATACCAGCTCAGGTCGTTGACGCAGTTGAGCGCGAAGCCGTGCATGGTGACCCCGCCGGAGACCCGGATGCCGATCGTGCCGATTCTGCGGTCGGGCAGCCCCTGCGCCGGATCGCCCGGCACCCACACCCCGCCGCGGCCCTCGATCCGCCGCGTCGTCAGCTCGAAGTCGGCGCAGACCTGGATCAGCACCTCTTCCAGGGAGCGGATGTAGGACACCACGTCGTCGATGCGGATGATGGGGTAGCAGACGAGCTGCCCGGGGCCGTGCCAGGTGATCTTCCCGCCCCGGTCCACGTCGATGACCGGGGTGCCGTCGACCGGCCGCTCGTGCGGCAGCGTCCGCTTGCCCGCGGTGTAGACGGGCGCGTGCTCCAGCATGAGGCACAGGTCGCCGATCTCGCCGGCCGCCCGCCGGGCGTGCAGCCGTCGCTGCAGGGTCCAGGCCTGCTCGTACGGTACGTCGACGCCCAGGCGGACGATGGCCACGCCCTTCACGTTCCCATCGCCCATCACGGTCACAGGGTAGAGGTCAGCAGCCGGGGCTCGATACGCAGCTCCTTGACGGCGGAGCCGTCCCGCTCGATCCGGTAGGCGTACCCCTCGGGGTCGACGGTCACCGCCTGGATGAACTCGGTGCCCACGTAGTGCAGCGCCACGCCCTCGTCGGCGGCGTACCCGTCGGGCAGCTCGCCCGACGCGACCGACTCGTGCAGCAGCGCCCGCCGCTGCGGGTCGGAGTTGTAGTGCACGCCGCAGGAGTAGGGGAGCAGGGCCAGGCCCTCCGCCCAGGGCCGCAGCTTCGGCCCGAACGAGTCGGTGTTGCCGCCGACGTGCCAGCACAATGCGCCGGCGCTCTGCCCGGACAGCACGACCCCCGCCCGCCACGCCTCGGCGAACGCCTCGTCCAGGCCGTGCAGCCGCCACAGCGCGGCGAGGTTGGCCACGCTGCCGCCGCTCACGTAGATCGCGTCCTGTTCCAGGATCCACTCGCGGGGATCTTCGACGTTGGGCATGGGGAAGACTGTCAGGTGGCTCACCTCGACGTCCCAGCGGGCGAACGCGCCGTACATCTTGAGCAGCCAGTCGGCGTCGTCGCCGGTGGCGGTGGCGAGCAGGCCGAGCTTGGGCCGGTCCTGCCCGGTCAAGTCGAGAACGTAGCGCAGCAGCGGGGTCGGCTCGATGAACCCGTACCGCTCCGCCGGCCGGAACGAACCGCCTCCGATGGCGACGATGTGCGACTGTCCGATACGGCTCATGCCCACCACTCCCGTTCCCAGATCGAATGAGTCTTTAGAGTACGGCGGCCAACGCCTCGCCGATGGTGGGATGGGCGAACCGGTGACCCGCGTCGAGCAGCCGCCGGGGGAGCACCCGCTGACCGGCGAGCAGGGCCTCCTCCGCGAACTCCCCGAGCGCCAGGCGCAGCGCGAGACGCGGCGCGGGCAGCGGCATCGTCGGGCGCCGCAGCGCCTTCGCGAGCGCGGCCGTGTATTCGGCGTTGGTCACCGGCTCGGGAGCGGTGAGGTTCACCGGCCCGGGCAGCTCGTGCGCGAGCAGGAAGCGGACCGCGTCCACCCAGTCGGGCAGTGAGATCCACGACATGTACTGCCTGCCGCTGCCGAGCACGGCCCCCGCGCCCATCTTGAAGATCGGCAGGATCCGGGCGAGCGCGCCGCCCCGGCCGGACAGCACCACGCCGGTGCGCAGCAGCGTCACCCGCACGCCCGCCTCCGCGGCGGGCCCGGTGGCCTCCTCCCAGCGGCGCGCCAGGTCGGCGAGGAAACCCCGGCCCGGCGGCGCGGACTCGTCCACGGCCCGGTCGCCGGTGTCGCCGTAGAAGCCGACGGCGGAGGAGGACAGCAGCACCCGGGGCCCGTTGTGCGCGCGGGCCAGCGCCGCGGCGAGCGTACGCGTGCCGGCGACGCGGCTGTTCACCAGCTCCCGCTTGTACGCCTCGGACCATCGGCGGTCGCCCAGCCCGGCGCCGGCCAGGTGGACGACGGCGTCCGCACCCTCCAGCGCCCCGGGGTCGAGCACGTCGCCCTCCGGGTCCCAGAAGCATTCGTCGGGCCCGGCGGGCGCACGCCGCACCAGCCGGCGCACCCGGTGCCCGTCGTCGCGCAGCGCGCGCACCAGGGCCGATCCGAGCAGTCCCGAGGAGCCGGTCACCACTGTCGTCATCGTGCTCACGCACGGACCACTACCCGTTGGGAGCGGTTATGCGCTGCCGTACGGGCACCGCCGGGCACGTCGGCCGGGTGTCCGGAGACGCCGAGGGCCGCCCCGCGAAGCACGGGACGGCCCTGGTGATGTCCGGGCGTACGGCTTTCGCCGGGCCCCGGGCGTACGGCTACGCCAGGCCGAGCTGGGCCTCGAAGCGGCCCTCCTCGAGACGGTGCTTGATCGTCGTGAGGAAGCGGGCCGCGTCGGCGCCGTCGATGAGGCGGTGGTCGTAGCTGAGCGCGAGGTACACCATCGAGCGGATCGCGATGACCTCGCCCTCCGGGGTGTCCACGACGACCGGGCGCTTGACGACCGCGCCGGTGCCCAGCATGCCGACCTGCGGCTGGTTGAGGATCGGCGTGTCGAACAGCGCGCCCCGGCTGCCGGTGTTGGTCAGCGTGAACGTGCCGCCGGTCAGCTCGTCCGGGCTCACCCTGTTGGTGCGGGTGCGCTCGGCCAGGTCGGCGATCTTACGGGCGAGCCCGGCGAGGTTGAGGTCGCCCGCGTTCTTGATCACCGGGACGATCAGGCCGCGCTCGGTGTCGGTCGCGAAGGCCAGGTGCTCGGCGTCGAAGTAGGTGACCTCGTTGGTCTCGCTGTTGATCGTGGCGTTCAGCTTCGGGTGCTGCTTGAGCGCCTCGACCGCGGCCAGCGCGAAGAACGGCATGAACGTCAGCTTCACGCCCTCGCGCCGCTGGAACTCGTCCTTGGCCTGCTCGCGCAGGCGGGCGATGCGGGTGACGTCGACCTCGACCACGGTGGTGAGCTGGGCCGAGACCTGCAGCGACTCGACCATGCGCTTGGCGATGGTCTGCCGCAGCCGCGACATCTTCTCCGTACGGCCGCGCAGCGTGGTGTCCACCCGCACCTCCGGCGCGGCGGGCGCGGCGGCGGCCGGGGCGGCG
>JADGHC010000383.1 GCA_019689655.1 Microbispora sp. | reverse complement strand
TTCGTCGTGACCGCGTTCGTCGTGACCGCGTTCGTCGTGACCGCGTTCGTCGTGACCGCGTTCGTCGTGACCGCGTTCGTCGTGACCGCGTTCGTCGTGGTTGCGTTCGTCGTGACCCGACATAATCACCTCGCCCCGCGGGTAACGTCGTCGGTGACGCAACACGCCTGTCGTGTCCCCACAGGCGGGGGAGTGAGCATGTCCGTGGCCGGTCCGCGTTCCACGCTGAAGGTCGCGTCCGAAACCCACGGCGCGGCCGTCGTGGTGCGGGTGGAGGGCGATCTCGAGGCCGGCACCGTTCACCTGCTCCACGACGAGCTGCACCGGATCCTGGCGTCGCCCGCGACGTCCGTCCTGGTGATCGACGTGGCCGAGGTCATGTTCTGCGACTCGCGCGGGCTGAGCGAGCTCATCTCCGCCATGCAGCGCGGCCAGGCACGGGGCGTCCGGTTGATGCTGGCCGGGGTGCAGGGCGTGCTGCGCCGCGTGCTGACGATTACCGGTCTGCGCAACGTGTTCGAGCAGCACCCGACGGTCGCGGAGGCGCTCGGCCACGCCGTCGCGGGCGATCGCTGAGCCCGCCGTCCCGCCCACCGCCGGCCGGTCACAGCGCGCTTTTGACCTCCGCCCGGAGCGCGGACATGTCGATGCCGGCGTCGGTCAGGATGCGGGCGCCCAGGCCCTGGCCCTCCCGGATGACGCCGAGGAGGATGTGGCCGTCGCGGATGTTCCCGCTCTTGAGCGCGACGGCCTCGCGCACCGCGAGTTCCAGGGTCTTCTTGGCCCGTGGGCTGAACGGGGCGCGGCGCCCGCTGAGTAGGACCCCGCCGCGGCCGCGTCGCGGCTCCCGGTCGAGGGCCCCGACGCCGAAGGCCTCCTCGATCTTCTCCCGGACGGCCGACAGGTCGATTCCGATCGTCTCCAGGGCCTCGGCGTCGATGTCCCCGCTCGTGCCGTCGCCGAGGGTCCGTACGATCTCCTCCCGCACCCGCTCGTAAGTGATCCCGTGGGTGGCGAGGGCCCGGGCGGACACCGTCTCCGGGCGGCTCAGCAGGCCGAGGAGCAGGTGCTCGGTTCCCACTTGTTCATGCCGGAGCTTCCTGGCCTGCTCCTCGGCGTGCCGCACGACCTCCCGGGCATCGTGGGTGAACCTTTCCAGCATTTACTTCTCCCGTCTCAGCAGTCCTCGCCCGCCCGCGTACTTCTTGTGCACCGCCTGCCGGGACACCCCGAGCAGGAGCGCGATGTCCTGCCACGACCATCCCGCGTTGCGCGCGTTCTCCACCTGCAGCGCTTCGAGCCGTTCCACCAGGAGCCGCAGGGCCCGTACGGCCCGCAGGCCGACAGCCGGATCGCGGCTGCCGGCGTCGCTCGCCAGCTGTGCCGTATCGCTCATGCCGTCAACATAAGTTGACAAGCCATCGGATGTCAACCTTGGTTGACATCCGATGGCGCCCAGGTTCCGGTGTGGTGGTTACTGCGGCAAGCGCTTGAGGATCTGGTGAGCGCAGGACTGCCGGAGCTCGCCCCTGCGGTTCTTCAACGGGGGCGGCTATTCAACGGGGCGGCGCCGATGCCGCACCGCCGGGACGGCCGGCACGGCACCGCCCGCCGATCTCAGCTCACGTTGAGCGACTTCTTGAGGAAGTCGAGCTGCAGGAGCAGCAGGTTCTCGGCGACGACCTCCTGAGGGGTCATGTGGGTGACGCCCGACAGCGGGAGCACGGTGTGCGGGCGGCCCGCCGCCAGCAGCGCCGACGACAGCCGCAGCGTGTGCGCGGCGACCACGTTGTCGTCGGCCAGGCCGTGGATCAGCAGCAGCGGGCGCTCCAGCTTCTCCGCGTCGCCCAGCAGCGACGACCTCTCGTAGTGCCCCTCGTCCGGGTGGCCGAGGAAGCGCTCGGTGTAGCAGGTGTCGTACAGCCGCCAGTCGGTGACCGGCGCACCGGCGACGGCGGCGTGGAACACGTCCGGGCGGCGCAGCACCGCGAGCGCGGCGAGGTAGCCGCCGAACGACCAGCCCCGGATCGCCACCCGCGACAGGTCGAGGTCGCCGGGGTGCAGGGCCGCCACCCCCTGCAGGGCGTCCACCTGGTCCTGCAGCGCGATCGTGAAGTCGTGCAGCATCTCCCGCTCGAAGGCCGGGCCGCGCCCGGGCGTGCCCCGCCCATCGGCCACGATCACCGCGAAGCCCTGCTCGGCCCACCACTGGGACTCCAGGAACATCCGCCGGGCCGACAGCACCCGCTGGGCGTGCGGCCCGCCGTACGGGTCCATCAGGACGGGCAGCGGGCCGGAACCGGGCACGTGCCACGATGGCAGCAAGACCGCGGTGGACAGTCCGCGTGAGCCCGCGCGGACGAGCGACACGCGCGGCTCCAGGCCGGGCCGCTCGGCCAGGGATTTGATGGAGGCCGAGCCGATGGTCACCGTCGTGCCCTCGGTGTCGAGGCTCTGCCGGGCGACGAGCGTCACGCCGCCGGCCCGGCGGCCGGAGTGCACGCCCGGCTCCGTGGTCACCGGGCTGAGCGTGCCCGCCGCGTAGGTCCACAGGTGGATCTCGGTGGGCTCGCCGCTCGCGGCGAACAGCACGGTGTCGCCGTCGACGTCGAGCACCGCCCGGACCTGCAGGGACGGCGGCGTCACGGGCTGGTCGCCGACCACCAGGCGGCGGCCGCCGTCGATGTCGGCCACCCACACGAGCGTGCCGTCCGGCAGGCGGGCCGGGACGCCGGGGATGATCTCCACCCACGCCGGGTCGGTGTCCTCGCGCAGAAGGGTCGTCGCGCCAGTGCCGGGATCGACGGACAGCAGGCGCATGGTCCGCTGGTCCCGCGAGAGCGTGACGATCGCGGGGCCGTGCGCGTCCCAGGCCGCCGTCACGAGGTATTCCTGCTCGAACGGCACCGCCGTACGCGTGCCGTCCAGGCCGATGACGTGCAGGGTGACCTCGGCGTTGGCCGTGCCCGCGGCGGGGTAGCGCTGCGGGACCGGCTCACGGCCGGGGTTGGCCGGGTCGGCGATGTACCACAGGGCCACCGGCGACTCGTCCACCCGGGACACCAGCAGCCGATCCCCGGACGGCGACCACCAGTAGCCGCGCATCCGGTCCATCTCCTCGGCCGCGATGAACTCCGCCAGGCCGTAGGTGATCAGGTCGCCCTCCGGCTCGGCGAGCGCGGTGTCCGTGCCGGTGGCGATCTCCAGCACGTGCAGGGCGCCCCCCGTTACGTACGCGACCCGCGCGCCGGTGGGGTCGAGCCGGGGGTCGACGACCGGCCCGGCCGCCGGAAGCCGGCGCGTCTCGCCGGAGGACAGATCGGTCAGGTAGAGGTCGCCCGACAGCGCGAACACGGCCTGCCGTACTTCCCGGTCGGTGGCGTAGGCCACCACGCCGCCCGCCGACTCCCGCGTACGCTCGCGGCGGGCGCGCTCCTCCGGCGGCAGGTCCTCGTCGGCGGCGCCGAGGGCGAGCGGATCGACCACGAGGCGCTCGGCTCCGGACGCGACGTCCAGCTCCCACAGGCAGGTCACCGGATCGGTGCCCGATCTCGTCCTGACGAAGATCACCCGACCTCCGTCGGGAGAGATCGTGAAGTTGCGCGGCACCCCGAGGGTGAAGCGCCTGGTCCTGGCGTGCAGGCGTGGGAAGCTCTCCGTCATAGCTCCTCATACTGCCAGTACGGGGCACTACCCTCGGATGCATGACCGACCGTCGCTTGCTGCTCGTGCACGCCCACCCCGACGACGAGTCCATCGGCACCGGCGCGACCATGGCCAAGTACGCCGCCGAGGGCGCGCACGTGACGCTGGTGACGTGCACCCTTGGAGAGGAGGGCGAGGTCATCCCCCCGGAGCTCGCCCACCACGCGGCCGACCGGGACGACACCCTCGGTCAGTACCGCATCGGCGAGCTGGCCGCCGCGTGCAAGGCGCTCGGCGTCACCGACCACCGGTTCCTCGGCGGAGCCGGCCGCTGGCGCGACTCGGGCATGATGGGCGCGGCGACCAACGACAACCCCGGCTGCTTCTGGCAGGCCGACCTCGACGAGGCCGCGGGCGAGCTGGTCAAGGTCATCCGCGAGGTCAGGCCCCAGGTCCTCGTCACGTACGACGAGAACGGCTTCTACGGCCATCCCGACCACATCCAGGCATACCGCGTCTCCTGGCGGGCCTTCGAACTGGCCGCCGACCCCGCCTACCCCGGCGGCGAGCCGTGGCGGATCGCCAAGTTCTACGTCACCGCCATGCCCAAGTCGGTGCTGCGGCGGACCATCGAGAGCATGCGCGAGGCCGGCGTCGGCTTCTGGGTGCCGGAGTCGATCGACGACTTGCCGGCATGCGCCGACGAGGACGTGACCACGGAGATCGACGCCCGGCCCTACGTGGAGGCCAAGCTCGACGCGATGCGGGCGCACGCGACGCAGATCGCCGTGGACGCGCCGTGGTTCGCCCTGTCGAACAACGTCGGCCAGCAGGCCCTCGGGGTCGAGCACTTCATCCTGCGCGCGGGCGTCCCCGGGCGGCCCGGCATCGGCGCCCCGCCCGAGGCCGGCGGCCTGGGCGAGCCGTACAACCGCGAGACCGACTTGTTCGCCGGTGTCGCCTGAGGTTTCGGCTAAGTTGAGCGGTATGAGCCAGGAGACGCAGATCGGCGTCGAACCCACCGAGGACGCCCCCGGCCCGCTGGCCGGGGCCGTGACCGGCGCGGCGTACGGTGTGCTCTTCCTGCTGGGCGTGGTGCTCGGCGTCGTCGGCGGCTTCCAGCACGCCTGGTACGCCGGGCAGGTTCCGGTCGCCGCGATCGCATGGCTGGTGGTGCTGTTCGCCGTGCCGTACGCCATGGGCAGGCTCATGGGCGGCAAGCTCGGCGCGCTCGTCCCCGCGGCCGGGTGGCTCCTGGTGTCGTTCCTGCTGGCCACGCCGCAGCGGGCCGGCGACCTCGCCATCGCGGGAAACTCGGCCGGCTACTGGTACCTGTACGGCGGGGCCGTCGCCGTCGCGGCGGCCGTGGTCGCCACCCGGTCCACCGGATCCTGGCTGCTGAGGTCGTACGGCTCACGCCCATGAGGTTGCCCGGGCGCGGGCCGTCGCGGATTCTGAGGGCATGCGGCGTGCGCACCGGGTCCGGCAGGTCGTCAACTACGTCAACCTCTCCACGCCCCTCGGGCTGCTGATCGCGCGCATCGGCGGAGCACGTGTCCGCGCGGGGGAGCGCGGCCTCCTCTACGCGTACGGCTACCGCATCCCGTTCCCCGTCGCCGGGGCGTTCACCGTGGGCAACGTCGTCCTGACCAAGCACGGTGAGGGCTATCTCACCGGATGCCTGCTCGACCACGAGTCGCGCCACGCCACGCAGTACGCCTTCTGCGTCGGCCTGCCCATGCTCGTGCTGTACGTGCTCGCCTCTGCCGTCTCCTACGCCGTCTGCGGCAATCCGGCCTCGTGGAACCTCTTCGAGCGGATGGCCGGCCTGGAAGACGGCGCGTATCCCCGCGTACGGCCGTGGTGGTCGAGGTCCCGTCGATCCTTTGGGGGCTGAAGAGTAAACGTGGGCGGATAATGCGCGGGTCACCCGCGATACGCAGGGCCTCGGTGGCCGCGCGGACTATGGCCGCACCGAGTGAGTCGGCTCGGGCGAGGGCCTCGACCTCGGGCCGATAGCCGGGGGTATCCCAGCAGTGGAACCCCCAAGGGCGGCCCGATCGATCAGCGGCCCAACCTTGTTCGACCACCTTGTCGAAGCCGCCGCGGGCACACCGTGCTGAACGGCCTACCATCCGCCGGCCGCGTACCCAACCTCACGGGACGGAACACCTAGCACCAGGCAGACTCGCACCAATCGCCCGTGCCCGATCTCGTCCTGAGGAAGATCACCCGACCTCCGTCGGGAGAGACCAGGTGGGAAAGCGAATCGCCGCTAGCGGCCAGTCTTGATTTCCCGCGTGTTCGTGCGCGGCTCGCGTATCTGGTGGGGCAGAGGTGTGACCCGGCGAGGACGGCGGCCCCTCCGAAAACCCTCAAGGCCGGCGGCTGTCGGGGGATCCTGAAAACTGACCCCGTGGGGTACTCCGAAAACTGACCCCCCTCCGAGATTTTGGAGGGTGCTGAAAGTGGAGGACTGGGCCGAG
>JADGHC010000012.1 GCA_019689655.1 Microbispora sp. | reverse complement strand
GTGCTCGAACAGGGCACGGTGGACACGCTCGTGGCGGCGGGCGTGGGCGAGCGGCTCAGCCGGGAGGGCCTGCGCCACCACGGCATCGAGCTGCGGTACGGCGGAGCCGGGCACCGGATCGCGTTCGAGCGGCTGGTGCCCGGCCGGGTCATCACGGTCTACGGCCAGCAGGAGGTCGTCAAGGACCTGATCGCCGCCCGGCTGGCGGCGGGGGGCGACCTCCGCTTCGAGGTGGACGACGTGGCCCTGCACGACATCGACACCGACCGGCCGTACCTCACCTTCGGGGGCGAGCGGCTGGACTGCGACGTGATCGCGGGGTGCGACGGCTTCCACGGCGTGTCCCGCGCTTCGATCCCCGAGGGCGTGCTGACCGAGTACCGCCGCGACTACCCCTTCGCCTGGCTCGGCATCCTCGCCCGGGTCAAGCCGTCGTCGGAGGAGCTGATCTACGCCCGGACCGAGCGGGGCTTCGCCCTGCACAGCATGCGCTCCCCGGAGATCAGCCGCTTCTACCTGCAGGTGGCGCCCGACGAGGACCTCGCCGCCTGGCCCGACGAGCGGATCTGGGCCGAGCTGCGGGCCCGGCTGGAGACCGTGCCCGGCTTCACCCTCGCGACCGGCGAGATCCTCGAACGGGGGATCACGCCGATGCGCGGCTACGTGGCCGAACCCATGCAGTATGGCAGGCTCTTCCTGGCCGGGGACGCGGCCCACATCGTGCCGCCCACCGGCGCCAAGGGGCTCAACCTGGCGGTGGCCGACGTACGGGTGCTGGCCGCGGCGCTGACCCGCTTCTTCTCCGACGGCTCGACCGAGGCGCTGGACGGCTACTCGCGCGCCTGCCTGCCCCGGGTGTGGCGGGCCCAGCACTTCTCGTGGTGGATGACGACGCTGCTGCACACCTTCGAGTCCGACGACGCCTACGCCCGGCGGCTGCAGACCTCCTACCTCGACTACGTGACGTCATCGGAAGCGGCCGCGACCACCTTGGCGGAGAACTACGTGGGCCTGCCCTTCGACGAGGAGACATCATGACCCATCCCCCCTACCTGCACCCGGACTACGCGAGCACGGTGCTGCGGGCGCCGTCCCGGCCGCCGCTGGAGATGAAGGAGGACCCGGAGGCGGCCGAGCTGACCGGCCCGGTGTTCGGCCACGGCGAGGTGGACCCCCTCGACGCCGACCTGACCGCCGGCCACCCGGGCGAGCCGATCGGCGAGCGCATCATCGTCACCGGGCGCGTCCTGGACGCCGCGGGCCATCCGGTGCCGAACACGCTGGTGGAGATCTGGCAGGCCAACTCCGCCGGGCGGTACGCCCACCAGCGCGACCGGCATCCGGCGCCGCTCGATCCGAACTTCACCGGCGCGGGCCGGTGCCTGACCGACGACGAGGGACGCTACCGGTTCGTCACGATCAAGCCGGGGGCCTATCCCTGGCGCAACCACCCGAACGCCTGGCGGCCCGCGCACATCCACTTCTCGGTGTTCGGCAGGGCGTTCACCCAGCGCCTGGTGACGCAGATGTACTTCCCCGGCGATCCGCTGCTCCCCTTCGATCCGATCTTCCAGTCCGTCCCCGATCCGGCCGCCCGCGAGCGGCTCGTCTCCACCTTCGACCTGGACGTCACCGAGCCGGAGTGGGCGCTCGGCTACCGGTGGGACATCGTGCTCGGCCGTACCCCGATGGAGGACGCGTGATCACCCCTTCGCAGACCGTCGGCCCGTTCTTCGGGTTCGCCCTGCCGTACGACGGGGACTGGGAGCTCGTCCCCGAGGGCCATCCGGGGGCGGTGACGATCACCGGCCGGGTGCTGGACGGGGCGGGCGAGCCGGTGCCCGACGCCCTGCTCGAGCTGTGGACCGGCGACGCGGGGACCCGGGGCGCCCTGGGCCGCGGCGGAGCCGGGGTCTCCGGCTTCGGGCGCTGCGGCACCGCGCCCGACGGCTCCTACCGGTTCCGGCTCGCGCCCCCGGCCCGGCCGTACGCGGCCCTGCTGGTCTTCGCGCGCGGCCTGCTCAAGCCGGTGCGCACCCGCGTCTACCTGGCCGACGTGCCCGACCCTCTGCTCGGCTCGCTCGACCCGGCCCGCCGCGCGACGTTGCTCGCCCGGCCGGAGGGGCAGGACGTCTACCGGTTCGACGTACGGCTGCAGGGCGAGCGGGAGACGGTCTTCCTTGAGTTCTGACGCAGGGCTGCTGAGCCCCGTGTGGGCGGGCACGGACATCGCGGCGATCACCGGCGACGACGCCTGGCTGCGGGCGATGCTGGAGGCGGAGGTGTGCCTGGCGCGGGCGCAGGCCCGCCTCGGCGTCGTCCCCGGGCCGGCCGCCGCCGCCATCGCCGCCGCGGCCCGCCCGGAGGGGTTCGACCCGGCCGATCTCGCCCGCCGCGCCAGAGATGCGGGCAACCCGGTCGTGCCGCTGGTCGGGGACCGGCGGGCGGCGGCCGGCGGGGCGGGCCGCTGGGTGCATCACGGCGCCACGAGCCAGGACATCCTCGACACCGCGACGATGCTGGTGGCCGCACGGGCCCGTGAGACGATCCTGCGCGACCTCGGCCGGGTGCTCGGCGCGCTGGCCCGGCTGGCCGCCCGGCACCGGGACACCCCGATGGCGGGCCGTACGCTCGGGCGGCAGGCCGTGCCGACCACGTTCGGGCTGAAGGCCGCCGGGTGGCTGATCGGATGCCGGGACGCCCGCGACCGGCTCGCGGCGGTGCGGCTGCCGGTCCAGCTCGGCGGGGCGGCCGGGACGATGGCCGGGTACGGCGAGCGGGCCGTGGATTTGCTGCCGCTGTTCGCGGCCGAGACCGGGCTGGCCGAGCCGGTGCTGCCCTGGCACACGCTGCGCACGCCGGTGACCGACCTGGCCTGCGCGCTGGCCGCCGTGACGGGAGCGCTCGGCAAGCTCGCCGCCGACGTGATCCTGCTGGCGCACAGCGAGGTGGGCGAGGTCGCCGAACCCGCGGCGCCGGGCCGGGGCGGCTCGTCGGCGATGCCGCACAAGCGCAACCCGGTCCTCGCCACGATGATCAGATCGGCGGCGGCGCAGGCGCCCGCGCTCGCGCAGATCCTGCTCGCCGCGCGGGTGGCCGAGCACGAGCGGCCCGCGGGGAGCTGGCATTCCGAGTGGCAGCCGCTGCGCGAGTGCCTGCGCCTGGCCGGCGGCGCCGCCGAGACGGCCGCGGAGCTGACCGAGGGGCTGGAGGTGTTCCCCGAGCGCATGCGGCACAATCTTGCTCATCTCCTCGCCGTGCTGGCCGAGCATGGGGAGGACCCCGGCATCGGGTCCGCGCCGGCCCTCGTCGACCGGGCTCTGGAGTTCTGCTCGAGGGAGACCGATTGATCCTGCACCACCGCTTCGACGGCCCGTCCGGCGCCCCGGACGGGGACACGGCATGAGCCATGAGGACGGCATGCGGGTGCGCCGCGAGGTGCTGGGCGACGCGCACGTCGACCGGGCGCTGGCGCGCACCGACGCGTTCACCGCGGACTTCCAGGACCTGATCACCCGGTACGCCTGGGGGGAGATCTGGACCAGGCCGGGGCTGGACCGCCGCACCCGAAGCTGCGTCACGCTCGCCGCGCTGGTGGCGCGCGGGCATCTGGAGGAGCTGGCGATGCACGTGCGGGCCGCGCGGCGCAACGGGCTCACGACCGAGGAGATCAAGGAGGTACTGCTGCAGACCGCGATCTACTGCGGGGTGCCCGCCGCCAACGCCGCGTTCGCCGTCGCGCAGCGGGTGCTCGCCGAGGACATGCCGGAGGAGATTCGATGACCTTCCTGGTGGTCGGCGAGAGCCTGGCCGACCTGATCGGCGCGCCCGGCTCGTGGACCTTCACCGCCGTGCCCGGCGGCAGCCCGCTCAACGTCGCCGTGGCGCTGGCCGCGCTGGGCCGCACCGTGCGGTTCGCCGGGGAGACCGGGGACGACTTGTTCGGCGGCCTGCTCCGCGACCACCTCGCCCGCCACGGGATCGGCACCGGCGACCTCACCCGGGCGGCGGCGACCGGCCTGGCCTTCGCCCGGATCGGCGAGGACGGCTCGGCGTCCTACGACTTCCGCTTCGAGTGGACGTTCTCGGCTCCGGTCCCGCTCGACGGGGTGACCTGCCTGCACACCGGCTCGCTCGCCACGCTGCTGCCCCCGGGAGGCGACCACGTCACCGGCCTGATGCGGGCCGCCGCGGAGGCGGGCGTCACGGTGTCGTACGACCCGAACATCCGGCCGGCTCTCGTCGGCGACCGGGCCCGCGCCCTGGCCCGGGTCGAGGAGTGCGTACGGCTCGCGCGCCTGGTGAAGGTGAGCGACGAGGACCTCCGCTGGCTCTACCCCGGCGAGCACTGGCTCGACGTGGCGCGGCGATGGGCCGGCCTGGGCCCGCGGCTCGTCGTGGTCACGCGGGGCGGCGAGGGCGCCGCGGCGGTGCTGGGCGACGAGGTGATCACCTGTCCGGCCGTGGCCGTCGAGGTGGTGGACACGGTCGGCGCGGGCGACACCTTCACCGCCGCCTACCTCGACGCGCTCGACGGCGCCGCACCGGGCACCACGCCGAGCACCGCGCGCGTGGCGGACGCGCTGCGGTCCGGCTGCGCCGCTGCCGCGATCGTCTGCACCCGCGCCGGCGCGGTCCCGCCGACCCGGGAGGAGGTGAAATCGCTGGTTGCGGGTACGGGTGCAGCACGAGCCGAGGAGGGACGTGCATGATCGAAATCATCCCAGTCGACACCCCCTCGCTGGGCGACCGCAGCTACCTCGTCATCGACGGGTCGGTCGCCTTCGTGGTGGACCCGCAGCGGGACATCGACCGGATGCTCCGCCTGGCCGAGCGGCGCGGCGTCGAGATCCGCCACGTCTTCGACACCCATGTGCACAACGACTACGTGACCGGCGGGCCCGCCCTGGCCTGGGTCACCGGCGCGGACTACCACGTCAACGCGGCCGACCCGGGGAGGCGCGCCCCCCGCCCCGCCGCGGCCGGGGCGGGGGGCGAGCCCGGCCCGCCCCCGCGGGGGCGCGCCGTCGCCACCCCCGGCCACACCTTCACCCACCTGTCGTACGTGCTGGAGAGCCCGGACCGGCCGCCCGCCGTCTTCACCGGGGGTTCGCTGCTGAACGGCACGACCGGGCGGCCCGACCTGCTCGGCCCCGAGCACACCGGCACGCTGGCGCGCGCCCAGTACGCCTCCGCGCACCGGCTGGCCCGCGAGCTGCCCGCGGAGACGGAGATCTTCCCCACCCACGGGTTCGGCAGCTTCTGCTCGGCCACCCCGTCGGACGCCGCCGAGTCGACGATCGGCCGGGAGCGGCGGGTCAACCCGGTCCTGACGCGGGACGAGGACGAGTACGTGGCGTGGCTGCTGGCCGGGCTGGACGCCTACCCCGCGTACTACGCGCACATGGCCCCGCTCAACCGTGCCGGTCCGGGCGCGCCCGACCTGTCCCCGCCGCACCGCGCGGACGCCGCCGAGCTGCGCCGCCGCCTGCGGGCCGGCGAGTGGGTGGTGGACCTGCGGTCCCGTACGGCGTTCGCGGCCGGCCACCTGGCGGGGTCGCTCAACTTCGGGCTGGACGGGAAACTCGCCGTCTATTTGGGCTGGCTCATCCCCTGGGGGACGCCGGTCACGTTGCTGGGCGAGACGCCCGGGGACATCGCGCGGGCCCAGCGCGAGCTGGCCCGGATCGGCATCGACCGCCCGGCCGCGGCCGCCACCGGAGGGCCCGCCGAGTGGGCCGGCGGCGACCGGCCGGCGACCATGCCGACGGCGACGTTCGCCGACCTGGCCGCGGTGCGCCGGCGCCGCCCGATCGTGGTGCTCGACGTGCGCCGCGCGGCGGAGTGGCGCGAGTCACACGTCCCCGGCGCGGTGCACATCCCGCTGCACGAGCTGCCCGCGCGGCTGGACGAGGTGCCGGACGGACAGGTGTGGGCCCACTGCGCCACCGGCTACCGGGCGGCCATCGCCGCCTCGATCCTCGCCGCCGCCGGGCGGGACGTGGTGGCGGTGCTCGACGAGTACGACGACCGGCCCGCCGCCGCGTGAGTCACGGGGTCCTCACCGGGGGCGGAGGAACTCCCGCAGCCGGTCGAGCGGCCAGGTGTTGATCACCCGGTCGGGGGTGAGCCAGCCCCGCTGCGCGGTGCCCACGCCGTAGCGCATGTTCGCCAGGTGCGGCACGGCGTGGGCGTCGCTGTCGATCGCGAACAGCACGCCCCGGCCGGCCGCCCGCCGGACGAGGTCCGCGGGCAGGTCGAGCCGGTCGGGGAAGGCGTCGATCTCCAGCGCGGTGCCGGTGCGGACGCAGGCGTCGAACACCCTCGGCCAGTCGGCGTCCACCGGTTCCCGCCTGCCGATGATCCGCGCCGTCGGATGGCCGATGATCTTCACGTACGGGTTCTCGCAGGCCCGGATCAGCCGCCGGGTCATCTCCTCGGGCGGCTGGGTGAAGTGCGAGTGCACCGAGGCGACGCACAGGTCGAACCCGGCCAGGAACTCCGGCGGCCAGTCGACCTCGCCGTCCGGGCCGATGTTGAGCTCGCATCCGTGCAGCAGCGTCATGCCGGGGAGCGCGGCGGCGAGGCGGCGCAGCCGCTCGCGCTGGTCCAGCGCCTTCTCGCCGGTCATGCGCTGCATGTAGAGGTTGGGCGCGTGGTCGGTCACCGCGTAGTAGGCGTAGCCGCGCGCCGCGGCCGCCTCGGCCATCTCCTCCAGCGGCGCGAGCCCGTCGGTCAGGTCGGTGTGGGTGTGCAGGTCGCCGCGGATGTCGGCCGGAGTCACCAGCGTGGGCAGCCCCTGCCCCAGCGCGGCCTCGATCTCCCCGGTGTCCTCGCGCAGGGCCGGCTCGATCCACGGCAGGCCGAGCATGCCGTACACCTCCGCCTCGTCCGCCGAGGTGATCTTCTCACCGGTCGCGACGTCGAACACGCCGTACTCCGACAGCTTCAGCTTGCGGTGCACGGCGATCTCCCTGGTGCGGATGTTGTGCGCCTTCGAGCCGGTGAAGTACTGCAGCGCGGCCCCCCAGGAGTCTCCCGGCACCACCCGCAGGTCGACCTGGAGCCCCGCGTCCGTGCGGACCGAGCTCTTGGTCTCGCCGTGCGCGATCACCTCGGTGACGTACGGCAGCGTGGTGAGGGCGGTCATCAGGGCGGCCGGATCGCGGGCCGTGGCCAGCACGTCGACGTCGCCGATCGTGTCCTTCATGCGCCGCAGCGACCCGGCGTACGCGCACCGCTCGCAACCCGGCACCGCCGACAGCGCGGGGACGATCTCCTCGGCGACGGCCATCGCGATCCCGATGTGCACCCGGCTGCCGGTCTTGCGCATCACCTCGATGCCGTGGAGCAGGTTCTCCTCGGTCTTCGCGCCGAAGCCGGGCAACCCCTGCAGGGCCCCGGCGCGGATGGCCTCCTCCAGCTTCTCGATCGAGTCGATGCCCCGCTCGTGGTACAGGACCATGGCCTTCTTCGGCCCGAGCGTGGGGATCGTGGTCAGCAGGCGCACCCCTGCGGGGATCTTCGTCCGGAGCTCTTCGAGCTGGTGGATCGATCCGGTGCGCAGATACTCCTCGATCTTCGCGGCGATCGACGCGCCGACGTTCGGGATCTCCCGCAGGGCCGCCGCGTCCATGTCGTCGATGTCTTTGCCGTACCCGCCGACCGATCGGGCGGCCTTCTCGTAGACCCGCACCTTGAACGCGTCGCCCCCGGTGATCGCGATCAGATCGGCGTACTCCTGCAGCAGCCCGGCGACCTCCTCGTTGCACCGTCTCATCGCAGGCACCCCCCACGTCAGGCTGCTGCGGGCGCGCGGCGCCTCTCCAGGTGCGGAGGTCCCGGCCCGGTGTGACCGAAGACCCGGCCCGCCCCGACGGGAGCCGGGGCGGGCGCGGGCGGCCCGGTCCGTCAGCGGGTGGACAGGTACTCCTCGCCCAGGGCGCGCAGGCGGGCGTGGGCGCGGCCGTACACGTCCGGGCTGCCGATGTACGCCTTGGGCAGCTTGGCCACCATCGTGTAGTTGGTGTCGCAGACGTTGCCGACCGGGGCCTGGCCGCCCTGGCTGACGAGCTGGTAGGCGTCCAGCTCGTCGAGCCCGGTGAGGGAGGCCGTCCAGGTCACCAGGTCGTGCTGGCTGATCCGGTAGGCGTCCTCCAGCGGCCGGGCCGAGCCGGTCGACATGATGTGGAGGTCGTCTTCCAGCCGCGGCCACGGCGTGGCGACTCCCTTGATCAGCTCGATGGCGACGACCGTGTTCATCGCCGCCTCGACGGCGGTGCCGCAGACCTCGCCGTGGCCCTGGCGGCAGTGGCCGTCGCCGATCGCGAACAGCGCCCCCGGCACGTTGACCCCGAGGTAGACGGTGACCCCGGCGCGCAGCTCCGGGGTGTCCATGTTGCCGCCGTGGGCGTCCGGAGTGATGGTCATCCGCGCCTCGGCGGCGGCCGGCGCGACGCCCACCGTGCCGTGCATCGGGTCGAGCGGCATCTCGACGGCGAAGCCGCCCCGCCGGGCCCGATAGCGCACGACCCGCCGCCCGGCGTCCACCTCGTACGTCCAGACGACCTCCTCCAGCGGGGGCTGGAGCGTCGCCGTGGTGTGGGTCGAGGTCAACGCCCCGAAGTGGGGGAACGTCGCGGAGACCGCCCAGTCGCGGGCGGGCTCGATTGAGACGAAGTGGAGGGCGAGGGTGTCGCCGGGCTCGGCCCCCTCGACGTGGAACGGGCCGGTGACGGGGTTGAGATAGGGGAACTCGCACACCTGCGACGGCAGGTCGCCCGGGCCGCGCACCCGCCCGCCGAAGCAGTCCTCGGTGTACAGCTCCAGCACCGCTCCGGGGGCGACGGACTCGACGGCCGGGCGGCCGCCGAAGGTGTAGGACAGGTCGTCGGGACCGGGACGGTAGGACACGATGTTCACTCGGAAGCCTCCGGGGTGACGGCGGACAGGGTGGGGCGCCGGCCCATCAGGGTGGAGCCGATCAGGATGACGACGCCGATCGCCAGCCAGACGAAGCCGAGCACCTGGGCGGCGATGTTGGCGTTGATCACGACGTAGAGCAGAATCAGGAACCCGATCACGGGGGCCACCAGGTGCCGCCACCAGTCGCGGCTGCGGTTGCGGATGACGTAGTGGACGACGACCGACACGTGGAGCGCGAGGAACGCGGTCATGGCCCCGAAGTTGACGAGCGTGCCGAGCAGCGTGATGCCGTCGTCGCGCGAGCTCATGTACAGGCCGAGCGCCAGCGACACCCCGGCCACCAGGAACGTGGCGTTGACCGGCACCTTGTGCTTGGGGTGCACCTTGCCGAGGAACGCGGGGAGCTGGCGGTCGCGGGCCATCGCGTACAGCAGGCGGGAGGTGGCCGCCTGGGCCACGAGGGAGTTGGCGAAGCCCCAGGCCACGGCGGTGGCCACGGCCGTCAGCACGCTCAGCCAGTGGCCTCCGGCGTACTCGGCCGTGTCGTAGAACGCGGTGCCGCCGGGGTCGCCCTTGGTGAGCAGGTCGGCGCGGTTGGGGGCGAGCAGCGCCGCCACCCAAGTCTGCGCGATGAACAGCGCGCCGGCCGCGACGAGGGCGAAGACCATCGAGCGGCCGAGGCGGCGGGTGCTCTCGCGGCTCTCCTCGGCGAGCATCGAGATGCCGTCGAACCCGAGGAACGACAGCACCGCCACGGACACGGCGCCGAAGACCAGCGGCCAGGAGAACGTCGATGAGTCGAACAGCGGGCTGAGCGCCGCGCCGTGGCCCTTGCCCTGGGCCAGCGCCACGATCCCGACGACCAGGAAGATCGCCAGCACGATCAGCTCCGCGGCCAGCATGATCTTGTTCATCCGGGCGGTCATCTCGATGCCGAGGTAGTTGACCACGGTGTTGAGCACGATGAAGATGATCAGCCACGCCCAGATCGGCACGCCGGGCACGAACGACGTCATGGCGGCGCTCGCCACGAGGTACAGCAGCGACGGCACCAGCACGTAGTCGAGCAGGATGACCCAGCCCGCGAGGAAGCCGACCGGGGCGGCGATGCCCCGGCCGGCGTACGTGTAGACCGAGCCCGCCATCGGGAACGCCCGGGCCATCTGGGCGTACGACAGGGCGGTGAACGCCATGGCGACCATGCCGATCACGTAGGCGAGGGCCACCATCCCGCCGGACGACTGGAAGACGCCGCCGAAGATGCCGAACGGGGCGATCGGCACCATGAAGATCAGGCCGTAGATGAGCAGGTCGGCGAAGCCGAGCGAGCGCCGCAGCTCCTGCCGGTAGCCGAAGCGCTCGACACCGGGCGCCTCTGTCTGTGGGGAGGACATGGATCCGCTCCTTAACGCACGGGGGCAGAGCGGTACGATAGGGGCAATCCTTGAAAACGAAAAGTTTTCTAGTGAAAGTTTTACATGGATGACATCAGCGGCGCGACGACGTCGAAGTCCAGCCCGTCGGCCCGGGCGAGGTACACCTGCTGACGCACCCGGCCGCGGGCCAGGGTCAGCGGGCCGCGCCCGGACACGATCGTCGTGCCGTCGGCGACCGCCTCGACGGCGGGCACCGCCAGGGTGCCCGCGCGCCGGGCGAGGGCGGCCAGCATCAGCACGCCCTCGTAGCAGCCGTGCCCGTGCCCGTTCAGCAGCGGGGCGTCCGGGCCGAACATCGCCGTGTAGCGCTCGGCCAGGCCGAGGTTGGCGTCGGTGGTGATGCCGCCGAAGTACCCCATCGCGGCGTACAGGCCGCCGGTCGTGTCGCCCCCGGTCGCGAGCAGGCCGTGCTCCTCCAGGGCGCCGCACAGCCGCGCGCAGCGCAGGCCGCTCGCGGCGAAGGCCCGGTTGAAGGCGATCAGGTCGCTGCCGACGAGGCTGAGCAGGACGGCGTCCGGCCGCGCGGCGGCCAGCTCCTCCAGCAGCCGGTCCATCGCGGTCGTCCCGGGCGGGACGAGCCGCTCCCCCACGATCGTCGCGGACCGGGCGCGCAGGCGGGCGCGGGCCGAGGCGTGCACCAGGCGCGGCCAGACGTAGTCGTTGCCGAGCAGAAACCACCGCCTGGCCCGCCGATGCCCGATCAGCCAGTCGATCCCCGGCCCGACCTGCAGCGAGGCCGGCTCACCCAGGTAGTAGACGCCCGGACGGCGGGCGCCGCCCTCGTACGGCGGGGTGTAGACGAACGGGACGGCGCCGTCCAGCGCCCGCTCGATCGCGATCCGCACGTCGCTGGCGTGGGTGCCCACCACCGCCCGGACGACCCCGGCGCGCACCAGGCCCCGTACCTCCTCGGCGACCACGGCGGGACTGCGGCCCCCGTCCACCAGCACGAGCTCGACCGGTCTGCCCAGCACGCCCCCGGCCGCGTTGACCTCCCGGGCGGCGAGCACGGCACAGTTGATCGCTCCCGGGCCGAGCAGGCCGAGCACGCCGGAGACCGGCACCACCAGCGCGACGCGCAGCGTGTCCGCCGGCAGCAGATGAGCCTCGAGAGAGTCGATGACGACTGTGACAGGATCGGCCACGTGCACGAGTATCCCCTGACCGAGCAGGTGACCGGTCTCCGGTCGTCGCTCGCCTATCTGCTGAGCCGGGCCGAGCGAGCCGTCAACCGGGGCCTGGCCGCCGCACTCGCCACCGAGGACGTGACCGTCGAGCAATGGCGCATCCTGCAGGCGCTCGCGGACGGGCGCGGGCACTCGATGGGCGACCTGGCCGAGGCCGCGCTGATGCCCCACCCCACGCTGACCAAGGCGGTCGATCGGCTGGTGGAACGGGCGGTGGTCTACCGCGGGCACGACCCCGCCGACCGCCGCAAGGTCGCGGTCTTCCTCGCCGACCGGGGCCGCGACCTGCTCGCCCGCCTCGAGGCGGGCATCGCCGAGCACCAGCGGGCGGTCCTCACCGCGTACGGCCCGGCCCGCACCGATCGGCTGATGCGCGACCTGGAGGAGCTGGTGCGGTCCCTGGAGGACTGAGGACGCGGGGGGTGTGGCGCCCGTGGCGGCCGGTGTGGTGTCCTGAGCATTGCCGGGCCGTCTCCCGCGGCGTACGTCCGGCCACGTGGCCCGCACCTGGCCGGCGGAATGGGAGCTCCACCCGGCACGGACGCACCTGACACGGGGAGGCAGGCATGAGCACGTCCGGCACGGCGGAACCCGTCAACCTGCACGACACCGATCTGCTGCGCGATCCGTTCGGGGGCTACTCACGGCTGCGGGAGCAGGCCCCGATGGTGCGCGGCCGCTTCCCCGGCCTGGACTCTCCCGTCTGGCTCGTCACCCGGTACGACGACGTCAAGACCGTGCTGGGCGACCGCCGGTTCGTCAACAACCCGGCCAACGTGCCGGGAGCGGACGTGCAGAACATCCGCGAGCGGCTCATCGAGGCCCGCGGCATCCCCCGCGAGTACGCCGCGTACATCCTGGACAGCGTCCTCGACGCCGACGGCGAGGACCATCTCCGGCTGCGCCGGCTGGTCTCGCGCGCCTTCACCGCACGGCGGGTGGCGGAGCTGCGGCCCCGGGTGGAGGAGATCACCGAGGACCTCCTCGACCGGCTGCCCGGCCACGCCGAGGACGGCGTCGTCGACCTGATCGAGCACTTCGCCTACCCCCTGCCGATCACCGTCATCTGCGAGCTGGTCGGCATCCCCGAAGACGACCGCCCGCAGTGGCGGGAGTGGGGCAGGAGCCTGGTCTCGCTCCGGCCGGGGGCGATGACCGAACCGCTGCGGCACATGGTGACCTACATCCGCAAGCTCGTCGCCCGCCGCCGGGCCGAGCCGGCCGGCGACCTGCTGACCGGCCTGATCCGCGTCCACGACGAGGACGGCGACCGCCTGAACGACACCGAGCTGGTCACGATGGTGCTCACGCTCGTCCTCGCCGGGCACGAGACCACCGCCCACCTGATCGGCAATGGCACCGCCGCCCTGCTGACCCACCCGGACCAGCTCGCCGCGCTGCGGGCCGACCCGGGACTGCTGCCCCGCGCCGTGCACGAGCTGATGCGCTGGTGTGGCCCCGTTCAGGGCACCCGCTTCCGGTACGCCACCGAGGACGTCGAGATCGGCGGCATGACCGTGCGTAAGGGCGAGCCGGTGATGGCGGTGCTGGTGTCGGCCAACTACGACCCCCGGCGCTTCGACGACCCCGACCGGCTGGACGTCACCCGCGAAAGCGATGGCCACAAGGAGACTCACGTCGGCTTCGGGCACGGCCTGCACTACTGCCTGGGCGCGGCGCTGGCCCGGCAGGAGGGCGAGGTGGCCCTCGGCGCCCTGCTGCGCCGCCACCCCCGGCTCGAACTGGCCGTCGCGCCGGAGGAGCTGGACCGGCAGTTCCTCCCCGTCTCCTGGCGCCTCGCCCACCTCCCCGTACGCCTGGGCGCGTGACGGCGAGGGCGCCTTCCCCGGATCGCCGTACGGGATGGGCTTGCGGCGCGGCGGCAGGGAGGGACGGGGGCAGCGTGGTCAGTGCGGCGGCGAGCTCCCCGGCCGCGAGATCTGCAAGGGTTGACACGATCTGAGGCATCGGATCATGTCGAAAGGTGGAGGTGCTACCGGAGTCAGAGTTTCCCGCCCTGTATCGCGCCGCCGACCGCACCGCCGTCGTCAACCAGCGCAGGCTGCTGACCGCCACCTCCATCCGCCTGTCGTCCCTGGTCACGGCCGCCGTCTGCGGCGCGTTCAGCCTCGTCGTCGGGCGACTGGACCTGACCGCGATCATCGCGGCGGGGGCGATGGGGGTGGCCCTCGTCACCGAGGTCTACCTGCTGACCACCCGCCCCGACCGGCGCTGGTACGAAGCGCGGGCCGCCGCGGAGTCCGCCAAGACGCTGGCATGGCGTTACCTGGTGGGCGGCGAGCCCTTCGGCATCGACGCCTTCTCCGGCCCGCATGCCGACGGCGCACCGGACCGCGAAACCGGCTCGACGGACGAGGAGCCCGGCCGTACGGCCGACGGTCTCCTGCTGCGCCGCTACGGCGAGATCACGGCGAGCCTGCGCACGATCGGCCCGATCTCGGTGATCGACGGCGACTCGCAGGTCACCGAGGGCATGCGCGCCGTCAGGGCGCTGCCCCTTGAGGAACGCCGGCGCCAGTACATCACCGGCCGGCTCAACGAACAGCGTTCCTGGTATACGGCCAAGGCCATGGACAACGAGCGCCGGGCCGCCCGATGGCTGCTCCTGGTGGCCGCGGCGGAGGCGCTCGGACTGGTCACCGCCGCGGTGAAGGCCGCGCTGGGCGGAGAGGGCCCGGACATCGACCTGCCCGGCATGCTGGGCGGGGTCGCGGCCGCGGGCGTGGCCTGGCTCCAGACGCGCCAGCACCAGCAGGTCGCGAGCGCCTACTCGGTCGCCGCGCTCGAACTCGGGCACATCGTCGTCCGCGCGGACTGGCCGTCCACCGAAGCGGAATGGGCCCATTTCGTGGACGAAGCCGAGGAGGCCATCGCCCGGGAGCACATGCTCTGGACGGCCTCTCACGCCTTATCCAGTGATTGATACCCAGATGGTGGTTATTAACCCATATGCTCTGATATTGACCAATATGTGTATTGGAAGCATATATGCTGCTAAGTGATCGAGTTGATGTTAGTCGCACATATAGTGTCAGTTAAGACCGATGGTGCCGCTTGATACGAATGATGACTGTTGACCCATTTGCGCCGTTGACTAAACGTTACGGCCCGCTGGCGCAATCATGCCGACGGGTGCGGTAGCGTTAGCCGCCTACCGTCCCTTGCATCGTCCTTCGATTGCACGTTCGCATTGGTGGGCAAATGAACATTACAGATGAGAAGCAGTCCGAGGTCCCATCAAATGTGAGGGACCTCCGCGACGTTCCGCTCTCCGACGTCTCCGACCTGGACCGCGAGAGCATAATCCGGCGTCTCCTTCCGGAAACCCCGGTCGAACGCGTCCCGGTCGCGCGTTTCAACTCGTCGATCTGACCTTCCGCACGCGGTGAACCTGCCCACCGTGCCGTTCCGGCAGTTCGTGCTCAAGGTGCACAGCCGGTGCGACCTTGCCTGCGACCACTGCTACGTGTACGAGCACGCCGACCAGTCGTGGCGAAGGCGGCCCGTCGTCATGGCGGACGAGACCGCGGCGTGGGCCGTCACCCGCATCGCCGAGCACGTCAAAAGCAACGGGCTCGCCCACGTGCACATCGTGCTGCACGGTGGCGAGCCCCTGCTCGCCGGCCGCGAACGGCTCGGGCGCCTCATCACCGAGCTGCGCGGCGGCCTCGACGGCCTGTGCACGCTGGACCTGCGGGTCCACACCAACGGCACGCTTCTCGACGAGCGCTTCCTCGACCTGTTCGAGGAACACGACGTCAAGGTCGGGGTCTCCCTGGACGGCGATCGGGCCGCCAACGACCGGCATCGGCGCTACGCCGACGGCCGCAGCAGTTACGACCGCGTCATCCGGGCCGTCGAGCGGCTCCGCCGCCGTCCCCGGCTGTATGCGGGGCTGCTGTGCACGATCGACGTCGCCAACGATCCGCGCGCCGTCTACCGGGCGCTGGCCGCCCTGGAACCACCGCAGGTCGATTTCCTGCTCCCGCACGCGACGTGGGACTCCCCTCCGCCACGGCCGGCCCCGACGGCGTACGCGGACTGGCTGATCGAGGTCTTCGAGCTCTGGGACGCCGAGGGCCGCCGCATGCCGGTGCGCATGTTCGAGTCGATCCTGCGCACCAGCCGCGGCGGCACGAGCCTCACCGAGTCGCTCGGCCTCGAACCGGCCGACCTCGTCGTCATCGAGACCGACGGAACCTACGAGCAGGCCGACTCGCTCAAGGTCGCCTACGACGGGGCGCCGGCCACGGGACTCGACGTGTTCCACCACGACCTGGACACGGTCGCGCGGCACACCGGCGTGCTCGCCCGGCAGCAGGGCCTCGGCGGGCTGTGCGACACCTGCCGCGCCTGCCCCGTCGTGGACAGCTGCGGCGGCGGCCTGTACGCCCACCGATACCGCACCGGGTCGGGTTTCGCGAACCCGAGCGTCTACAGCGCCGACCTCTTCACGCTCATCACCCACATCCGCCGGAGAACCGCCATGCCCACGCACTCGGTGCCCGCCGTCACCATGGACGCCCTGTCGGCGGGGTACGGCGGCGAGGAGGACATCCGCTGCCTGGCCGCGGCGCAGCGCACGATCCGCCGGGCGCTGCTGGCCGGCGTCGGCGCGCACGCCTCCGCCACGGCGGGGTGGGACCTGCTCACCCGTCTGGACGCCGATCACCGCGACGCCGTCGACGCCGTGCTCGACCACCCGTACGTGCGGGAGTGGGCGGTGCGGTGCCTGCGGCAGGACGGCGATCCGGGCTACCTGGCCAACATCGCCGCCGCCGCGGCGGTGCGGGCGGGCGTGGCCGCCGATCTGGTGATCACGGCCGTGGACGGCGTGTTCCACCTGCCCACCCTGGGCGCCTTCGAGGCCGGTCCGGCCGCGGCGGCCCGGCTGGTCGCCGAGGACGGGCGGTTCTCCCTGCCGGACCTGCCCGGCGCGGTCTGGCACCCGCTGCGGCGGCTGACCGCGGGAGACCTGTCGGTCGCGCTGGAGGACACCGATCCCCATCGGCACTGTCACGGTCACCCGGCGTCCGGGCGGCTCACCGAGGCGCAGGCGGCCGGATGGCAGCGCATGTTCGCCGAGGCGTGGGCCATCATCGAGTCGGACCACCCCGCGTACGCCCCCGGGCTGCGCGCCGGGCTGACCACGCTGATGCCGCTCGATCCGCCCGAGGAGGGCGGCAGCGCCAGCTCGGCGGCCCGCAACGCGTTCGGGGCCGTCGCCGCCGCGCCTCCCGCCGATCCGGCCACCCTCGCGCTGCTGCTGATCCACGAGTTCCAGCACGTGAAGCTGGGCGCCGTGTTCGATCTCCTCGACCTGTACGATCCGGCGCACACCGGGCGCTACTACGCGCCGTGGCGGCGGGAGAGCCCGCGGCCCATCGAGGCGTTGCTGCAGGGGGTGTACGCGCATCTGGCCGTCACGGACTTCTGGCGGGTGCGGCGGCACCGATCCGGCGACGGCCCCGGCGATGTGCAGTTCGCCCTGTGGCGGGAGCAGACGGCCCGGGCGATCGACGACCTCGAGCGCTCCGGGGGCCTGACGCCTCTGGGGGCGCGCTTCGTCGCCGGCATGCGCCGCACGCTGGAGCCGTGGCTGGACGAGCCGGTCTCCGGCCGGGCGGCGGCCGCGGCGGCCGAGCTGGCGGAGCGCTACCGCGCCGAGTCCGCGGCCGCGCGCTCTTGATCCTTCGCCCCGGAGTTTCCCGGCACTCCCCTGCCGGGGCACTTTCCTGACATAGGCCTCGTTCCTATAGTGAAATCCGGGAAGGAGGCGAATGGCGAATTCACCAACGCCCGCTCATCCCCCTGGGCCGTACTTCTTCCTCAGCTATGCGCACGTTCCCCCGTACGATCCAGCGGACGGCGGCGACCCCAACCAATGGGTGGAGAAGCTGTTCAGGGCGCTCTGTGAGCACATCATGCACCTGACCCGGGTGCCCGCCGGAGCGGCCGGATACATGGACAGGGAATTACGCACCGGGGACAACTGGCCACAGGCTCTCTCGGAACGGCTATCCAGTTGCCGGGTTTTTGTCCCGCTCTATTCCCCCCGCTACTTCGAGAGCGAACACTGCGGGAAGGAGTGGGCCGCCTTCCTCGAACGGGTTCCCGGGCACGCCGGGCCCGTGCCGATCGTGCCCGCCATCTGGGCCCCGATACGCGGGACTCTCCCCCGCGCGGCCCAGGCCATCCAGTTCAACCATGCGGAACTCGGCGCCCGCTACGCCGAGGAGGGCTTCTACGGGATCATGAAGCTCAGCAAGTACCGCAGCCAATACCAGGCGGCGACGCTCGGGCTCGCCCAGCGGATCATCGAGGTGGCCGAGACCTCGCCCATGCCGTACGGCAAGATCCGCGACTACACCACCGTGCCGAGCGCGTTCGCCGACTACACACCGGAACGGCCGGTGACCGTCACCGTCGTCGCCCCCGACCTGCGGCATCTCCCGGAGGGCCGGGACCCCTACCACTACGGGCGCACCCCCTACGAGTGGGACCCGTACCGCAGCCGCAACGGCATGCGGCCCCTGGCCGACAGCGCGGCCGAGGTCGCCCGTTCCCGCGGTTTCCTCCCGGACGTGGGCACGCTGGAAGAGCACGGCCGGGCGCTGGAGGCCGACACGCCGAGCGCGCCGGGTGTGATGCTGGTCGATCCCTGGGCCACCTCCCAGGCCGACTGCCGGGAGTCGCTGCGCGGGGTGAACCGCCCGGGGCGGCAGTGGATCACCGTGATGGTGCCGTGGAACCGGGACGACCCGGAGACCGTGGCACACGAGCCCACGCTCAAGAGCTGCCTGAAGGAGGCGCTCGGGCACAAGCTGTCGGAGCCGGCGGCCGTACCCGACGTGCCGAGCCTGGAGGCGTTCCGGACTCTGCTGCCCGAGGCGTTGCACAAGGCGACCCAGCAGTACTTCAAACACGCCCCCGCCTACCCGCCGGAGGGCGCGAGAGTCGACAGACCCAGGCTTGTCGGGCCGGAGGAGTAGCGACATGAGCGAGGGCCGGATCGTCACCTTCTACTCGTACAAGGGAGGTACGGGGCGGACGATGGCGCTGGCGAACACGGCGTGGATACTCGCCAGCGCGGGCAAGCGCGTGCTCGTCGTCGACTGGGACCTGGAGTCGCCCGGCCTGCACAAGTTCTTCCGCCCGTTCCTCGACAGCGGCGTCGTGGCCACCACCTCCGGCGTCATCGACCTCATCACGACCTACCAGTGGGCGGCGATGAAGCAGGCGACCAGGCCGCGCGACTGGCACCGGCAGTACGCCCGGGTCGAACCGCACGCCGTCTCCCTCGACTTCGACTTCCCGGGCGAGGGCACTCTCGACTTCCTGTCGGCGGGCCGGCAGAACCGCGACTACTCCTCCCTCGTCTCCGGTTTCGACTGGGACACCTTCTACGAGCGGCAGGGCGGCGGGCAGTTCTTCGACGCGCTGCGCGACGACATGAAGACCTGCTACGACTACACGCTCATCGACAGCCGCACCGGCCTGAGCGACATCGCGGAGATCTGCACCGTGCAGCTGCCCGACGTGCTCGTCGCCTGCTTCACCCTCTCGGACCAGGGCATCGACGGCACCTCGTCGGTGGCGCGGCACATCGACGAACGCTACGGAGACCGCAACATCCGCATCCTGCCCGTGCCGATGCGCGTGGAGATGGGCGAGAAGGACAAATGCGACGCGGGCCGGAGCCTCGCCAAGCGACGCTTCGACAGATTCCCCCGCGGCATGAGCCAGGAGGAGGCCGACCAGTACTGGGGCGCGGTGGAGATCCCGTACACGCCCTTCTACGCCTTCGAGGAGATCCTGGCGACGTTTGGCGACGAGCCGAACCGGCCGACCTCGATGCTGGCCGCCTTCGAGCGCCTGACCGGTGTGATCACCGAGGGCGAGGTCACGTCCTTCCCCCCGATGGAGGAGTCCCTGCGCCTTCGCTACCTGGACGCGTTCACCCGCAGGCACGCCGCGCACCAGGCCGAGGTGTACCTCAGCTACGCCACCGAGGACCGGATGTGGGCCGACTGGATCGCCGCCCTGCTCGACCGGTACGGCTACCAGGTGACGCTGCGCGCCGTCGACACCGATGAGGCGCTGGAGTTCGGCGGCGAGGGGGTGCGGACGGTCGTCGTGCTGTCGGGCGCCTACATCCGCGCGTCCCGCGGCGAGGAGGTGTGGCAGCGGCTCACCAGCGCGGACGCGTCGGGCCGCGGCGAGGTCATCGCGCTACGGGTGTCGGAGTCGCGCTTCCCCTCGCCGTTCGGCGACCGGGCGCTCGCCGACCTCACCAGGATCTCCGAGCAGGCCGCGGCGGAGACCGTGCTGCGGGCCTTCGGCCGGTCCGGGGAAGGGGCGGCGCTCGACACCGAAGGACTCGGCGCCCGCTTTCCCGGCAGTGAGCCCGCCATCTGGAACGTCCCGGCCCGCAACGCCGCCTTCACCGGGCGCGGGCTGGTGCTCGACCGGCTGCGCAACCAGCTCGTCGGCGGCAGCTCGGCGGTCGTGCTGCCGCAGGCGCTGTACGGCCTCGGCGGGGTCGGCAAGACCCAGGTGGCGCTGGAGTACGCCCACCGCTTCCGCGCCGACTACGACATCGTCTGGTGGATCTCCTCCGAGGATCCCGAGCGGATCAACTCGGCCTTCGAGGAGCTGGCGCGTCAGCTGCACATCCCGGTGGCCGACAACATCGCCGAGGTGGTCGCCGCCGTACGCGAGGCGCTGCGCCTGGGCCGGCCGTCCGGCCGCTGGCTTTTGATCTTCGACAATGCGGGAGAACCGGAGGACCTACGGGACTTCTTCCCCGGGGGCTCGTCGGGCCACATCCTGATCACCTCGCGCAACCAGGCCTGGTCGACGGTGGCGGCGCCGCTGGAGGTCGACGTCTTCAGTCAGGAGGAGAGCCTGGAGCATCTCAGCCGCCGCGTGCCCGGGCTGGACCCCGAGGACGCCCGGAAGGTGGCGGAGGCCCTGGGCAATCTGCCGCTCGCGGTCGAGCAGGCCGCGGCCTGGCTCGCCGAAACCGGTCTGCCGGCGGCGACGCTGCTGGAGCAGCTCGAAACCGAGGCGGCGCGCGTGCTGTCGTCCATGACCCAGCCGGCGGACTACCCGCATCCCGTGGCCGTGACGTGGAACCTCTCGCTGAACCAGCTCAAGGAGAGTTCCCCCGCGTCGGTGCGGCTGCTCCAGCTGTGCGCCTTCTTCGCGCCCGAGCCCATCTCGATGCTGCTCCTCTACAGCGACGAGATGGTGGAGTCGCTGCTGCCGTACGACGACACGCTGCGGGAAAAGCTCGTGCTCGGCCGCGTCATCCAGGAGATCGGCAGGTTCGCCCTCGCGAAGGTGGACCAGGGCAACAACACGATCCAGGTGCACCGGCTGGTCCAGTCGGTCATCCGCAGCCAGATGACGCAGGAGGAGCAGGACGAGGCCTGCCATGCGGTGCACCAGATCCTCGTCGGCGCGCGCCCGCGGCAGGGCGACGTGGACGATCCGGAGAACTGGATCCGCTACGACCTGATCTGGCAGCATCTGCAGCCGTCCCGGGCCACCGAGTGCACCGAGGAGGAGACCCGGCAGCTTCTCACCGACCGCGTGCGATACCTGTGGAAACGCGGTGACTTCGACAGTGCGCTGGCCCTCGGCGAGCGGCTGGCGAACTTCTGGGAGGAGGAGTTCGGGATCCACGACAGGCAGCGCCTCCACCTGCTGTTCAACGTGGCCAACGTGAAACGCTCGCAGGGCAAGTACGAGGAGGCCAGGGACCTCGACAAGTGGGTCCACGAGCAGCAGCTCCAAGTGGTCGGGGAGCGGCACCCGCACACGCTGCTGACGGCGGGCGGCCTGGCCGCCGACCTGCGGGGTCTCGGCGAGTACGAAAGCTCGCTGGAGATGGACCGGGTCACCTACCAGAAGTGGAAGACGCTGTTCGGTGAGGACCATCCGCGCACCCTGGCCTCGGCGAACAACCTGGCGCTGTGCTACCGGCTGGTCGGCGACGCCGTCAGCGCCCGCGACCTCGACCAGGACACCCTGGAGCGGCGGACCAGGGTGCTCGGCGCGAACCATCCCTACACGTTGTTCTCCGCCGCTCACCTCGCCCGTGACCTGCGCGAGATCGGCCTGTACCGGGAGTCGGCGGATCTGCTGCGCACCACGCTCCGGCACTACCGGGAGTCGCTCGGCGATGCGTTCGTCGACACCCTCAGGGCGGCCAAGAGCCTGGCGGTGTCGCTGCGCCGGGCCGGCGAGCAGCAGGAGGCGTGGGAGCTGGCGAAGGAGACCGAAGAGCGCTACCGGCAGCGTTACGCGGGCACTCCCGACGCGCTGGCCGCGACGCTGGAGCTCGCCTGCTGCATGTCGGCGCTCGGCGACAAGGCCGGGGCCCGCGACCTGGCCGCGGAGATCGCGCGCGTCTACCGGCAGACCCTGGGCGAAAACCACCCGGGCACTTTGATCGTGATGAACAACCTGTCGATCTACCTGCGGGGGTCGGGAGAGCCGGACCGCGCGACCACCGTCGCCGCCACGACCCACGAGGGGCTGACCCGCCGCCTGGGCCCGGCCCACCCGTTCACCCTCTCGGCGGCGATCAACCTGGCGAACTGTCTCGGCGAGCAGGGACGGTACGAGGAGGCCGAGCGGCTCGAGCGGCGCACCCTGGAGGCCCTGCGCGCCAAGCTCGGCGACCTCCATCCGGACACGCTCGCGTGCGAGGCCAACCTCGCCGTGACGTTGCGGTCGTCGGGACGCGTCGCCGAGGCCGAGCGCGTCAGGGAACGCCTGCTGCCCCTCCTCGGCAGGGTGCTCGGCGACTCTCACCCGAACCTGATCCACCTCGGGGAGTGGCGGCGCATCAACAGGGACCTCGAACCCCAGCCGTTCTGAGGTCAAGCCGCCGACAACCAGGAGAGCACGTCGGGCAGGACCTGGAACGCACCGAAATGCGCCATGTCCTCCTCGATCACCACCCTCGCGCCGGGGATCCGCCGCCCCAGCCATCGGGAGTGGCTCGCGGGAGAGAAGACGTCCGCCTCGCCGTGCCAGAGCAGCGTCGGCACACAGATGCTCTCCGGTTCGAAGCCCCACGGCGAGCTGAACGCGACCGCGTCGTCCACCCAGCCCGCCGCGGAATGCCGTAGGGCCTCGGCGAAGTTGTCGGCCAGCATCATCCGGATCCCGATGTCCGCGATGACGTGACGATCGGGCTCGGGCAGGTCGTCGTCCAGCGCGGGCACCAGCCGCGTCGGGTCCTGCCTGATCCGCTCCACCGCCGGAGACAGCAGGTCCATCATCGCGTGGTAGCCGGTCTGCGCCGCCGTGTACTCGGCGACGTTCGACTCCGCCATGCCGTGGAACCAGTCCAGCCCCTCGGCCTCGGGAGGCGCCAGCGGGACCAGCGCGGCCGCCCGCGTGATGCGATCGGGCAGCAGCGCCGCGCACGCCAGGGCGTGCGGGCCGCCCCCGGAGCGCCCGATCACGGCGAAGCGGCCGATCCCCAGCGCGTCGGCGATGGCGGCCACGTCCTCGGCGACGTCCGCGACCGTCCTGCCAATCCTGCGATCGGACAGGCCGTAGCCGGGCCGGTCGTAGGTGATGAGCCTTACCCCGAGCCGGTACAGCACCGAGGCCCGCGGATAGGGCCCGAGCCTGCTGCCCGGCGTGCCGTGCAGCAGGAAGATCGGGGTCCCCTCCGGTTCACCTTTTTCCTCGACTGCGAGCGTCCGTCCGTCATGGGCCTGCACGATCGTCGTCAAGGCACCTCCCGTCTTTACTGCGATTTTTCCCACTTCAGGGGGCTTGTTATCGCTATCGCAGTCCGGCATCGGGAAATGACGATTGCCGGATACGGGGGAGAAGCGCCTGCCGTGCCGGCCTACCGCCGGGCGGGACTTCCGGTCATTCCAGTCGCAGGGTGCCGTCGAACAGGCCGTCGAAGCCGGCCGCGATCAGGGTCTCGCTCATCTCCCGCGCCGCCCGCATCGCGTCCTCGAACTCGAGCAGCCTGCGGAACGCCTCGCCGTACCTGCGCTGCTCCTCGACGGCGAGACGGGGAAGCTGCGCCCGGCGGGGGTCGAAGCGCATGGAGGAACCGAGCCTGGTGGAGGTCGCGCCGGCCGCGCGCAGGCACCCGGCGAGGAAGTGCGGGTCGAGCCGTTCCGGGTCGGCACGCAGCAGCAGGAGCTGGGCGCCCAGCACCGCGCCCGGCTCCGTCATCACGCGCGGGACCGGGCCGCTTCCCGCGACGAGCGGCGCGACCACGTCTCCGGCCTCGATCCGCACCTGGCCCGCCACCTCGGCGGTACGGCCGCTCGGGGGCCGGCCCAGCAGCAGGTCCTCGGTGGTGAGCACGGGAAGGTCGCCCTTGTCCGGCATCTTGAGCGGGCTGTGCATGATCGTCACCACACCCGCGCGGACGAGCTCGCCGACGGTCGTCATCGGCAGTTCCCCGCGCCCGCCGGCCACCAGCCTGGGCAGCCCGGCGCCGAGGTCGCGCAGCAGCGCCTCGGTGCGTTCCCGTACGGCCGCGTAGCCCGCCGGGTCGGGTTGCTCCGCCGACACCACCCGATGGCCGGTGGTCAGGTCCACCTCCTCGTCGAGCAGGTCGATGATCCGCACGCGGCCGCTGCCCGCGGGCAGCTCGCCGCCCTCGGCGAACGCATGCCACGCCTTGTCCGCCATGTCGAGATCGTCGCCCGCGTTGACCATCAGCACGTCGGACGGCGGGCTGTCCCCCGGCGCGGGACGGCGCAGCACCCACAGATCGGGTGCGCCGCTGGAGGCGGGGGCGGCTCCCGGGTACAGCGTGATGACCGCCCGCAGCGCCCCCGCGCGCAGCAAGTTGCCCCGGATGCGCCGGCCGGGACGCCGGGAGGCCGCGGTGCCCGGCATCATGATGACCACCAGGCCGCCGGGTTTCACATGGGACAGGCAGTGCTGCACCCAGGCCAGCTCGGACTCGCCGCGCGGCGGCAGGCCGTACTCCCACCGGGGGTCGCTGGTCAGCTCCTCGTACCCCCATGCGCGCTCGTTGAACGGCGGGTTGCAGACCACCACGTCGGCGAGTTCGCCGGGGAAGGCGTCGGCCCGCAGCGAGTCGCCCGCTGCGACGATGCCCGCGACGTCCGCGAACCGCAGGCAGATCCCGGCCAGCCGCGCCGCGCTCTCGTTGATCTCCTGCCCCAGGGCCCGGGAGGCCCCGGAGGCGAGCAGCAGCGTGCCGATCCCGCAGGCGGGATCCAGGACCGTCGCGCCGGCGGTGCCGCCGAGTTTGGCCATCAGCTCGGCGACGGGGCGTGGCGTGGCCAGCAGTCTGCGCGAGTGCAGCTCGACGTAGCGGTCGCAGATGCCCCGGAACGCCTCCGCGGGCCCCTCGGATTCGGCCACCTCGGCGATGGCCCTGACCAGGCCGGCGTCCACGGCGACCCCGTCGGGCGGGGCCTCGGGCAGCCGCTCGATCAGGGACTCGTCGTCCAGGGCGAGCAGCGTTTGCCAGCCCGCGGGGTCCTGCCGGAGGGACAGCAGCAGGGCCCCCGCGTGGGCGACGGCGTCGCCCAGCCGGATGTCGTCGGTGCCGGCCCGCAGCCGCTGCCAGAGCCGTTCTATCGGCGCGACCTCGACGTACCGGCCGTGGCGGCGCAGCCACGCCTCGATGTCCGCGAGCGAGAAGGCGGGGCTGCTCGCCGTACCGCCGACCGGCTGCGGGAAGTCCTCGAACCGCTTGCGCCAGTTGCTCACCGCGGCCCGGCCCACCTCGGCAAGCCGTGCGATGTCGGCTGCGTTGACCGTGACGTCCTCAGGCCGCATCGTCGTTCCTCCGGAACTTCGGCCCGCAGGCCTTCGCGCCGGCTCGGCAGAGCCGCTCGCCGTCCAGGGTGAACCCCCGCGAATCGTTCACGATCATCAGCATGCCGTGTTCACACCACTCCCGGCGGGTGCCGCCAGCTCAGCAAAATCGTCCTCCACCATATCCGAGAACCCGTTCCCTGACCCACCCGGAACGGTTCCGTTGTTTAGCGTGTTCACACTGCACCGCTACGCGCGTCCTTGTTACGCTGCCGTGTCCCGAAACGTTTCCGTCGCCCCCCGCGGAAGGATCGACTTCATGGCACCGATGCAGCTGTACCAGGCGCTCCTCCGGGACCCCGGCCGGCCGATCTGGGTGCGGCTGCATCGCGTCTTCTCCGCTTGGGTGCAGACCAAGGGTTTCCCGCCGCCGGACGCCGGAAGGCCGCGGACCGAGCACGAGCACGCGGGATCCCGCCTGAAGATGGAGCGGCGCTCCGAATGCGGGCGGTACGTCCTGGAAGAACCGCTGGGCGACGGCCGGCTGCGCACGCGGGCCGTGTTCCTCGACGGCGATCCCGGCTGGGTCCTGGTCACGGTCGAGCAGATCGGGGGCACCCGGCAGGCGACCGCCCAGGCCCCCGGCTTCGTCCCCGCCTACCTGCGCACCGAGCGCATCACCGACGGCGGGATTCACCTGGTGGACCGCGCGGAGGTGGTGGCCGACGACGAGGTGCACCGCTTCCTGCGCGTCTTGACCGAGCCGAGGCGCCGGGTCCCCGTCGTGGTGGTGACACCCGGCCGCGACGGCGAGAACGACGCGCGGGCCGAACGGCTGGCGGAGGCGACGGCAGGTGCGGGAGTCGTCGTCCGGCTGGCGGACAAGAGCACGGAGGACCTCTTCAACCGTCTGGTGGGGGACGACCTGGGGGTGTACGGCGGCGCGGTCCGCACCTACACCGCCCCCTTCGACCCCGCGACGGAGCGCAGCCCCTTCCGGCATCCGCCGATGAGACTCGCGAAGTTACGCGAGAAGGGCGCGCTGGAAAAGATCGCCGACGGCGTGATCGGCCGCGCCTGCGCCGTGGCGCTGCCTCCCGAGGTCCGGCAGTCCCTGCCGGTCGTGCTGCGGGTCCTCGCGGGCCGCGCGGACGCCGCGGAGCTGGACGGGGCGATGACACTGCGTCGCGCGCCCGCCGACCCGGCGCGGGAGGAGCTGCGGCGCAAGCTGATGGCGCTGACCATCCGTCCCCGGCCGTCGGCGCCCCCCGCCC
>JADGHC010000382.1 GCA_019689655.1 Microbispora sp. | reverse complement strand
GTTTTCGACCGGCCCCGGAAATTCGTCTACAAGCAATCTCCGGTGCGCGCACCGGCAATTCCGCTACCCGGCCGCTCGGTAACGTCGTCATCGGAACTGATTTCCTTCGCTGTCGTGTGGAAATCGCGATGACCGATGCCCTCCGAGAGGAACAACAATGCCCGAGGCGCCGGCGGTAAACCATGTGGCGGTAGCCGTCAAGGACGACCTACGCGCCGTGATGCGCAATTTCGCGACAGGAGTGTGCGTGGTCACCACCTACTCCGACAGGGCGTCGCCGCGCAGGCACAGCGCGCTCACGATTAACTCGCTGACCTCGGTTTCGCTGGATCCTCCGCTGATATCGCTGAGCATCCGCCGTGAATCGACGTTCCTTGCCGACCTGATGGAGTCGCAGGTCTGGGCGATTTCCATCCTCGACGCCGGCGGCGCGGATCTCGCCCGGATATTCGCCCGTCCGGAGGCGGAAAGGCGGCAGGCGCTGAGCAGTCTGCCGGCCCGGACCGGCGAGCGGACCGGCGCATTGCTGTTCGAATCCCCGGCCTGGCTGGAATGCCGGTACTGGAATCACCTCGTGGCCGGCGACCACCTTCTCATCGTCGGAGAGGTCCTCGCGCTCGGCACGAACCCCTCCCGTACGCCGCTGGTTTTCCTGCACGGCGGGTTTCACCGTATCGACCTGGACCGCATACCTGGCTAGCGCATTCTCCGGATATCGATAGGCGGGCTGATATGGCTGGAATCTCAATCGCTGTGATCGGGGGCGGCGCGTCTGCGGTCTGCCTCATTGACGCGCTGGCCCGGGAGCAGGCGGGCCCGGGCACGATCACCGTGTTCGAACCATCCCCCAACCTGTGGCGGGGACGCGCGTACCAGGTCGACACCGAGGTCATCAAGGTCAACGCGACACCCGACGACATGTCGGTCCGCGTGGGCGACCTTCGTCACTTCGAGCGCTGGCTGGAGATCCGGGAGCGCATCGTCGACGACGGCGGCAGCACCGACCCCTACTCCGGGGCGCGGTTCGTCCCGCGGACCGTCTACGGCGAATACCTGGAGCAGTCGGCGTACGCGGCGCTGGGCGAGCTGCGCAGGCGGGGCTGGCGGGTCGACCTCGTGGGAACCGCCGTCGTCGGCGCCCGGCGGACCGCCGGCAGTGTGCTGCTCGACACGGACAACGGCACCGCGGGCGCCTTCGACTACGCCGTGCTGTGCGTCGGCGGCGACGGCCCCAAGGACGCCTACGGGCTGGCCGGTGCGCCCGGGTTCGTGGCCGATCCCTATCCCGTCTCGGCCGGCCTCGGGGACGTCGGCGAACGCGAGCACGTGGCGATCATCGGCAGCGGCCTGACGGCCGTCGACATCATCCTCTACTTCGCCGAGCACGGTCACCAGGGGCCGATCACCCTGCTGTCCAGGAAGGGCGTGCTGCCCGCGGTCCGGCAGCGTCCGATGGAGATCCACCTGAACCATCTCGCGAAGGACCGCGTACGCGCGCTCGCCCGGCGGCGGCGGGAGATGCCGATGGAGGAGTTCGGCGCCCTCGTCCGGGCGGAGCTCGCCGACGCCGGCGCGGACCTCGACGCGCTGCACGCCGAAATCGCCGGGATCGAAGACGAGCCCCCCGTCGAACGCCTCCGGCGGCACTTCGCCGCGGTGAACTCCCCCGACCCGGGGCTGCGCATCCTGCAGCGGGCGGTCCCGGAGATCGGGCCCGACGTCTGGCCGCTGCTGCCGGAACGGGACCGGGCGCAGGTGCTCCGCTCCCACTACCGCACCGTCATGAGCCTGTGCTGCCCCATGCCGCCGGGCAGCGCGGCGCGGCTGCTCACGCTCATCGAGGCCGGTCAGCTGGAGATCCGTTCCGGCCTGCAAAAGATCGCCGTACGTTCCGGCGGCGGCTTCGAGGTCGCCACGTCGGACGGCGAGGTCTTCGCCGTCGACACGGTGGTCAACGCGGTGAACGCCGCGGAGGACCGGATTCCGGCCGCCGCCGTCCCGCTGGTGAACTCGCTCGTCGGCGGCGGTGCCGCGGCCCGGCACCCGCACGGCGGGCTGCGGCTCGAACGGGCGACGAGCCGTCTCATCGCCGGCGGCACGCCCGACCCGCGCCTGTACGGCCTCGGCACCATCGGGGCCGGCTCGCTCTTCTTCACGTTCGGCATCCCGTCGCTGGTGGACCGCAGCGAGGACATCGTCGCGGCCATCCTCCGGCACGCGGAGGCCCGGACCGCCGCGCACTCCGAGGAGGTCCTGCTCCCGGCGTAGCGGCGTCCGATGTCGATCGCAACCCCCGTCACGCACAGAGAGGTGGAAAAGCCATGACCACGATGACGACGACCGAGTCGCGTCCGGCCTACCTCGCGGACACCGCGACGGGCCTGCCGATTCCCGGCGAGCCGACCTTCGACAACCCGGACGACGCCCGGCGCCACCGCAAGCAGCGCCTGGCGGCGGCCCTCCGCCTGTTCGGCAAGTACGGGTTCGGGGAGGGGATCTCCGGCCACATCTCCGTCCGCGACCCCGAGTATCACGACCGGTTCTGGGTCAACCCCTTCGGCATCTCCTTCAAGCACGTCCGGGTGGCCGACCTGATCTGCGTGGACTCCACCGGCCGGGTGGTGCACGGCAAGCACCGGGTCAACCCCAGCGCCTTCGTCATCCACTCGCAGATCCACGAGCTGCGGCCCGACGCCACCGCCGCGGCGCACGGCCACACGGTGCACTCGCGCGCGCTCGGCGCGATCGGCCGCCTGCTCGAGCCCATCGACCAGGAGTCCGCGGCCTTCTACGGGCGGCAGGTCCTGTACGAGGCGTACGAGGGTCCGTCCATCTCGATCGAACAGGGCCGCGACATCGCCGAGAAGCTCGGCGACAACCGTGCCATCCTGCTGCGGCACCACGGGCTGATCACGGTGGGCGGGTCGCTGGACGAGGCGGTCCACTGGTTCTTCACCTACGACAGCTGCGCCCAGGTCCAGCTGCTCGCCCTCGCGGCCGGCACGCCCAAGAACTTCACACACGAGCAGGCCGTGGCCGCCGGCGCGGGCTTCGGCGACTCGCAGCTCGGCTGGTTCAGCTTCCAGCTGCTGTGGGACGAGATCATCGCCGAGCAGCCCGATCTGCTCGAAGAAGAGTGACACGCCCGCTCTCGCTCCCAGCCGGAAGACACCGACATGAATCCTCAGCCAAGTGCCCCGGTGAGCCCGTCCTGGCGTGAACTGCCCGCGGCGCAGCAGCCCGAGTATCCCGACCGCGAGGCGCTGCGGGCCGTGATCGCGGACCTCGAGACCTTTCCCCCGCTCGTCTTCGCCGGCGAGTGCGACCAGCTGCGCGCCCGTCTCGGCGCCGCCGCCAGAGGCGAGGCGTTCGTGCTGCAGGGCGGCGACTGCGCCGAGACCTTCGGCGGCGTCTCCGCCGACCGGATCCGCAACAAGCTCAAGACGCTGCTCCAGATGAGCGCGGTGCTCTCGTACGCCGCCTCCGTGCCGGTCGTCAAGGTGGGCCGGATCGCGGGGCAGTATTCGAAACCACGCTCAAGCCCGACCGAGACCCGCGACGGCGTGACGCTCCCGAGCTACCGGGGTGACGCGGTCAACGGCCTGGAGTTCACCGCCGAGGCCCGTACGCCGGACCCGCGGCGGCTGACGCGGATGTACCACGCCTCCGCGGCGACGCTGAACCTGGTGCGGGCGTTCACCACCGGCGGGTACGCCGACCTGCACCAGGTGCACGCCTGGAACCGGGACTTCGTGAAGTCCTCGCCGGTCGGCCGGCGTTACGAGGCACTGGCCCGGGAGATCGACCGGGCGCTGCGCTTCATGCACGCCTGCGGCGCGGATCCGGAGGAGTTCCGCCTGGTCGAGTTCTACTCCTCCCACGAGGCGCTGATCCTGGAGTACGAGTCGGCGCTGACCCGTGTCGACTCGCGCACCGGCCTGCCGTACGACGTGTCGGCGCACATGCTGTGGATCGGCGAACGCACCCGGCAGCTCGACCACGCGCACATCGAGTTCGCCTCCCGGATCCGCAACCCCATCGGCGTGAAGCTGGGCCCGGCCACCACGGCCGGGGAGGTGCGGGCGCTGATCGACCGGCTCGACCCGGAGCGGGAGCCCGGCCGGCTGACGTTCATCACACGGATGGGCGCCGGCCGGATCCGGGACCGGCTGCCCGAGCTGGTGGACGCGGTGCGGGCCGAAGGCGCCACCGTGCTGTGGATCTGCGACCCCATGCACGGCAACACCTTCGAGGCGGCCACCGGGCACAAGACCCGCCGCTTCGACGACATCCTCGACGAGGTCGAGGGGTTCTTCGACGTCCACCGGGCGATCGGCACCATCCCGGGCGGCATCCATGTGGAGCTGACCGGCGAGGACGTCACCGAATGCCTGGGCGGCGGCGACGAGATCCTCGTCGATCACCTGCACCGGCGTTACGAGACGGCCTGCGACCCGCGGCTCAACCGCAGGCAGGCCCTCGAACTGGCCTTCCTCGTCGCGGAGATGCTCCGCCGGGACCGGGAAGGGACGACCCCCTGGGAGACGGGAGCGATGGTGCGTGCGGTGCGCGGCGCGATCCAGGTCGAGTGCGACGAGGAGCTTCACCTCCTGGAGAGCGTGAAGACCCTGCTCAAGAAGATCATGCACGCCAACGACCTGTCGCCGGACGATTTCATCAGCGTCATCTTCACCGCCACCCCCGACTTGGTGAGCGCCTTTCCCGCGGCGGCGGCGCGGGCCATCGGCCTCATGCAGGTTCCGTTGATGTGCGCCCAGGAGCTGGACGTCACGGGAGCGCTGCCCCGGACCGTACGGGTCCTCGCGCACGTGCGGACCGCCCGGCAGGACATTCGCCACGTCTACCTGGGTGGTGCGGCGGCGCTCCGCCCAGACCTGGCGGAGCCGGCGGAGCAAGGGGGCGTGGTCCTGTGATCCGCACCATGGCGGTGGTCGGCACAGGACTGATCGGGACGTCGGTGGGGCTGGCGGTGAGCCGGCACGGCGTCATGGTGCACCTCTTCGACCAGGACGAGACGGCGGTACGGACCGCCGCGGCACTGGGCGCCGGCGTGGCCGGCGCCCCGGCCGGGCCGGTGGACCTGGCCGTGATCGCGGTGCCGCCGAGCAGGGTCGGCGAGGTGCTCGCCGAGCAGCAGCTTCGCGGGCTCGCCCGTGCCTATACGGACGTGGCGAGCGTGAAGTCGCAGCCGGCCCGCGACGTGCTGCGCACCATCTCCGATCCGGTGAGCTTCGTGGGCGGCCACCCGCTGGCCGGCCGGGAGAGATCGGGCCCGCTGGCGGCCCGGGCGGACCTCTTCGAGGACCGGTCGTGGGTGCTCACCCCCACCGAGGCCACCTCGCAGGCGGCGCTCAACCGGGTGCTCGAACTGGTCGCCCTCTGCGGTGCGATCCCGGTGATGATGGAGAGCCAGGCGCATGACGCCGCCGTGGCGCTGACGTCCCACGCCCCGCACGTCGTGGCCGGTCTCATGGCGGCGCGCCTGCAGACGGGGCCGGAGGAGGCCTTCCGGCTCGCCGGCCAGGGACTGCGCGACGTCACCCGCATCGCGGCGGGCGATCCCCTCCTGTGGGGGGACATCCTGCAGTCCAACGCGGCGGCGGTCGCCGGAGTGCTGCGGGCGCTGCACGAGGACCTGTCGGCCATGCTGACCGCGCTCGACGACCTCGCCGCGGCCGAGCCGGTGCGGGAGCGGCACAGCATGGCCACGATCGTGGACCTGCTGCGCCGGGGGAACGCGGGGCTCGCCAGGATCCGCGGCAGGCACTCCGGCGAGCCGGCGAGCCAGGTGCGGTTGCGGGTCGCCGTCGCGGACCGGCCGGGAGAGCTGGCGCTGCTGCTCGGCAGGCTCCGGGAGCTCGGGGTCTGCCCCGACGACGTCACCACCTCGCTGGCGGAAGGTTCGGGGGCCTTGTTCGCGGAGTTCGGCGTGCCCGCCGTGCGGGCCGAGCCGCTGCGCCGGACGCTGAGCGAGCACGGCTGGCACGCCGAACGGGCGGTCCGCGCGCCGGACCTGCGGGAAGAAGTCCTGAGCAAGCCCTGAGCACGCGGTGGCCCGGCCCCCCGGGCCACCCCCCGGGGCCCCCCCCCCCCCGGCCCCCAACCCCCCCCCCGGCCGCCCCCCCCGG
>JADGHC010000381.1 GCA_019689655.1 Microbispora sp. | reverse complement strand
GGGTGGTGCGGTGGTCCGAGCGCCGTACGCCGGTGGAGGTGGCCGGGAAGGGCGCCGTCGCGGCGTTCGGCCGGGGACTGCTGCTCGGCGTCGGGATGTTCGCGGCCGTCATCGTGAACATCGCCTTCCTGGGCGGTTACCGGGTCGACGGCTTCGGCTCGGTGACGGGGGCGCTCGGGCTGCTGGGCTTCATGGCCGCCGCCGCCGTGACCGAGGAGCTGCTCTTCCGCGGCGTCCTGTTCCGGATCGTCGAGGAGTGGGCCGGCACGTGGATCGCGCTGGTGCTGACCGGCCTGCTGTTCGGACTGATGCACCTGGCCAACGAGCACGCCGGCCTGTGGGGCGCGATCGCCATCGCGATCGAGGCCGGCGGCATGCTCGCCGCCGCCTACATCGCCACCCGCACCCTGTGGCTGCCGATCGGCCTGCACTTCGGCTGGAACTTCGCCGAGGCCGGCATCTTCAGCACCGAGGTCTCCGGCAACGGCGCGACCCACGGGCTGCTGAACGGCGTGACGTCGGGCCCGGCGCTGCTCACCGGCGGCGAGTTCGGCCCGGAGGCGAGTCCGTACGCGCTGGTGTTCGGCCTGCTGCTGACGATCGCGTTCCTGTGGCTCGCCCGGCGGCGCGGCAACCTGGTTCCCCGCCGCCGCGCCGCCCGGACCGGCGCTGCCGCTACGCTCTCCCAGTGATCGATCTTCGGCGGGTCCCGGATCTGTGGGCGCGGTCCGACGTCGTGATCCGGGACTTACCGCTTGCGCTGTTTCTGACCATCGCGTCATTCCTGCCGGCGCTGCGCGGTCAGGGGACCCAGCTCGGCGACCTGCCGACCCGTCCCTTCGACGGGACGGCCGCCCTGGTGGTCGCCCTCGAGTGCCTCCCCCTGGCCCTGCGCCGGCGGTGGCCGGTCGTCTGTCTCGTCCTGGTGTCGCTCGGCTTCGCCGTCGACCAGCTCCTCGGCTACCACACGGTGGGAGGACCCGCGCTGCCCATCGCGCTGCTGAGCGCGGGCGCCCATCTGCACCGTCACCGGCGCGTCACCGCGGTGCTCCTCTCCTTGGCGTACGTGCCGCTGGCGGTCGCGCTCGACCGGCCCGGCGGGGCCGAGAGGCCCGAAGGGTACGTGACCTTCTACCTGGCGCTGGTCCTCTCGTGGGGCGTCGGGGCCTGGCTGCGCTCCACCCGGGCGGCCGAGGCCGAGGCCCGCCTCCGCGTCGCCGAGGCCACCCGCGCCGCCGAACGCACCCGCATCGCCCGCGAGCTCCACGACGTCGTGACCCACCACGTGACCGCGATGGTCGTGCAGGCCGAGGCGGCACGCTACCTGACCGCCGCACCCGACCGCCTCGAGGCGGCCCTGACCGCCATCACCGACACCGGCCGCCGGGCCATCACCGACCTGCGGCACCTGCTGGACCTGCTCAACCCCGACCACACCGACGTCACGATGCCGTCCGCCGGAGAACTGCACACCCTTGTCGAACAGACGCGCCGCGCCGGGCAACCGGTGGAGTTCACCCAGGAGGGCACGCCCGCGGAACCGTCCGGCAGCGCCGAGTTCGTGGCCTACCGGGTCGTACAGGAGTCCCTGACGAACGCCCTCAAACACGCCCGCGGCAGCCGTACGGTCGTGCACGTGCGTTACGGCGAGCGGGAGATCGCCGTGGAAGTCGGCACCGACGGCTCCGGCGTGCGGACCGGCTCTCCCTCCGGCGGAGGCGGGCGGGGGCTCGCCGGGCTCCGCGACCGGGTCGGCGCGCTGGGCGGCGAGTTCAGCGCCGACCGGCAGCCGGGGGGCGGATTCGTCGTGCGGGCACGCATCCCCGCCGGGAGCCGGTCGTGAACGCGCCGATCCGGGTCCTGATCTGCGACGATCAGGCGCTCATCCGCACCGGGTTCGTGACGATCGTCGACGCGCAGCCCGACCTGGAGGTGGTGGGCGAGTGCGCGGACGGCCGCACCGCGGTCGACCTCGCCCGGCGGCTGAACCCGGACGTGGTGGTGATGGACGTGCGGATGCCGGGGCTCGACGGCATCGAGGCGACCCGCCTGCTGGCCGGTGCCGGGGTGGCGCACCCCGTCAAGGTGCTCGTGGTGACGACGTTCAACCTGGACGAGTACGTCTACGAGGCGCTGCGCGCGGGGGCGAGCGGGTTCCTGCTCAAGGACGCCCCACCGGCGCAGCTTTTGCACGGCATCCGCACCGTCGCGTCGGGCGCCGCGCTGCTGGACCCCGAGGTGACCAGGCAGCTCGTGGGCAGGTACGCGGCGCGGATCCGTCCCGCCGAAAGCACGCCGGACGACTCGGCGCTGACCCCGCGCGAGCTGGAGGTGCTCCGCCTCATCGCCGAGGGCCTGTCCAACAGCGAGATCGCCGCGACGTTGGTGATCAGCCAGGAGACCGTCAAGACGTACGTGTCGCGCATCCTCACCAAGCTCAACCTGCGTGACCGCGTGCAGGCCGTCGTGTACGCCTACCGCAACGGCCTGGTGACCTGAATCCGCCTGCTGCCGTGGAGGGCCGGGGACGCGCGCCGGGGCGCCCATCGGGGGCGCGCCCCGGCGGCGGTACGGCCATTGGATGTCGGCCCGCTAGCCCGCCGTGCCGGCCTGCGGGCCGGAGCGGGCGCCGTCCACCCGGGCGTACCCGGCGGGCCTGCTGGTGAAGGTGCCCCTGCCCTGGGTCCGCCCGCGCAGCCGGGTCGCGTACCCGAACAGCTCGGCCAGCGGCACGGTCGCGGTGATCACGACGGTGCCGGCCCGCGCCACCGAGCCGGTGACCCGGCCGCGCCGTGCCGCGAGGTCGCCCAGCACCGCGCCGACCGCGTCGTCCGGCACCGTGATCGTGACCTCGGCCAAGGGCTCCAGCAGGGCCGTCTCCCCGGCGCGCAGCGCCTCCCGCAGCGCGAGCCGGCCGGCCGTGCGGAACGCCAGCTCGGAGGAGTCCTTCGGATGGGTCGCGCCGTCGGTCAGCGTGACCCGCAGGCCCGTCACCGGGTGGCCACCGAGCGGCCCCTCGGCGAGCGCGTCCCGGCAGCCGGCCTCGACCGCGCCGATGTACTCCCGGGGCACCCGGCCCCCGGTCACCGTGGACCGGAACACGAAGCCGTCGTCGTGATGCAACGGCTCCACGTCGATCACCACGTGGGCGAACTGCCCGGCTCCGCCGTCCTGCTTGACGTGCCGATACAGCAGCCCGGACACCCCGCGTACCACCGTCTCCCGGTAGGCCACCCGGGGGCGCCCGACGGTCACGCCGAGCCCGTGATCGCGCTTGAGCTTCTCCACCGCGACCTCCAGATGCAGCTCGCCCATTCCCGACAGCACGAGCTGACCCGTTTCGGGATCGGTGCGGACCGCCAGCGAGGGGTCCTCGTCGGTCAGCCGGGCCAGCGCCGCGGCGAGCCGCTCGGCGTCGCCGCTCGCGCGTGGCTCGACGGCCACGGAGACCACCGGCGCGGCGGTGGCCGGCGGTTCGAGGACCAGCGGCGCCTCGGGAGCGCAGAGGGTGGCCCCGGCGCGCGCCGCCTTGACCCCGGCGACCGCGACGATGTCCCCGGCCGTGGCCGCGTCCGTCTCGATGTGCCGGTCGGCCTGCACCCGCAGGATGCGGCTGATCCGCTCGGTGCGCCGGGCGCTGGCGTCCAGCAGGACGTCTCCCTTGCGGGCCGTACCCGAGTACACGCGCAGGTAGGTCAGCCGTCCGGTGGCGGCGGCGTGCACCTTGAAGACCAGCGCGGCGAACGGCGCCGCCGGGTCGGCCGGCCGCTGTTCCCCGGCGCCGTACCAGTCACCGCGTACGGGCGGCACGTCCGGCGGCGCGGGCAGGTAGGCCACGACGGCGTCCAGCAGCGGCTCGACGCCCCGGTTGCGGTACGCCGAGCCGCACAGCACAACCAGACCCTCGCCGTTGAGGGTCAGGTCGCGCAGCGCGGCGGCCAGGGTCGGCGTGGAGATCCCCGGCCCGTCGCAGAACTCCTCCAGCGCCGCCGGATGGAGTTCGGCCACCTGCTCCTCGAGCTGCCTGCGGCGCCGCAGGGCCTCCTCGCGGAGGTCGCCGGGCACCGGGCCGTCGCAGGCGGCGTCACCGCCGTCCGCCCAGACCAGCGACCGCATCCGCAGCAGGTCGACGACACCGGTGAACCCCGCCTCCCGCCCGATGGGCATCTGGACCACCAGCGGGGTCGCCCGCAGCCGCTCGCGGATCGACTCGACCGCCGCGTCGAGGTCGGCGCCCGCACGGTCCATCTTGTTGACGAACGCGATGCGCGGCACGCCGTACCTGTCGGCCTGCCGCCACACCGACTCGCTCTGCGCCTCCACGCCGGCGACGGCGTCGAACACCGCGACCGCGCCGTCGAGCACCCGCAGCGACCGCTCCACTTCGTCGGAGAAGTCGACGTGACCCGGGGTGTCGATCAGATTGATCCGGTGGCCGTCCCATGTGCAGCTCACGGCCGCCGCGAAGATGGTGATGCCGCGGTCGCGCTCCAGGGGATCGAAGTCGGTGACGGTGTTGCCCTCGTGCACCTCGCCGCGCCGGTGGGTGGCGCCGGTGAGGTAGAGGATCCGTTCGGTGAGGGTGGTCTTACCCGCGTCGACGTGGGCGAGAATGCCCAGGTTGCGGATGCCGGTCAGCGGGACGAGGTGATTGCGGTTCAGGTCGGCGCGCATGGCCATGTCCTTCCGTAATGGGTCAACGATGGCGGCGCGATCACCTGACGAAACGGCGGCGCGGGCCCGGGCCGGAGGGGGCGTACGGAGGCACGCCGGAATGCCCCGGCCGGGTCACTTCATGGGATCACCGTGCGGAATGGTTACGGAATGCCCGCGCGGAGTCGGTGGGCGAGATCCCGGGGCGATCCCCGCCTCGGGCCTAACGCTCTCTGCCCGGTTTCGTCAGCAATGCCGAATGCCGGCCGCGCAGCCGGCACCCGGAAGCGACGTAGACACCAGAATCACCTCATGCCGCGACCGGAGGACGACGACCTGGACGCGCTGGCGCACGGTCAACTCCTCTCTCTCGGCCGGGTGCCCGTCGCGCCGTGGCGACGGGCGTGATCGGCGGTGAGTGTACGGGAACCGCCCCGGGCCGCGAAATCGGTTTTCCGCTCCACGCATACGCCCTGGCAGGCAGCGTCGACACGATCGGGGGAAGAGCTGACGGACACCTCCTCTTGCCGGTGAGGGGCATCAAGAGGCCCTGGACCACCTTTTTGAGTCATCGAAGGGCAACCTGAAGCGCGGCAGCGGAACGAAATCACCACCGGATTCTGATGTCGTATGCGCGTAGCCGCGACGGAGCGCTACTCTTCTTCCCAAAGAAGGAGGGCTGCATTGACTCACCGGGTCTTCCCTCCGGCCAGATTCACTGTACGACATCGAAAAGACGGATGCGGTATGGGGACTGGCCGATGAGTCCGGAGCGTTACCTACGACCCGCTCCAGAGAACTGACGGCTAGCGGGCCAGAGTGGGAATCGTTAGATTACGTCGCCACAGATGCCTATGAGATGGCAGGAGGGGACGCCGATGAGTTCTGTGGTTGCTTATGCATTCGCGTCTCCTGGAAATGTGACACCCCAGTTCCTGTCGGTGGAGTCTGAGATAAAAAGATTAGGCGGAGATACCCCGAACTCCTGATCGCAAAACGCAACGGGATCGGCCCTGAGCGGCTCACGACATTTGAAGTGCACCTTCAGTGCTGCCATTGAGTCGCCTAGTCTAGAGAGGTATATCCGATGACGGCGAGGTCTCAATACTTCTGGTATTATCTCTTTTTCTTTTTCATGTTTTATGTTCCTGCCGTCCTGTTGACGACTTTCGCCTTCATTGTAGGGCTCGATTATCGGGTAGCTCCAGGTCGCCCAAACGACGAAGGTCTAGGAATGGCACTGATAGCCGTGCTTGGACTTGTTCTCGATTTAGGTGCTCTCCTCGTCTTCCGTAAGTCCTGGCCTGCGATAATTGTGTGTGGAGTAACTTTCTTATTGGGTGTTATCGCCGTAGTTGAATTGTGTGCTTGAATTTGTATTACCGTCGTGGGCGTGCGCGCTCGCCCGATGGGAAGTAGCGCTGCTTGATCACCTTCAAGTGAACCGCGCCGAAGTCTTCTAGAGGCCAGGTCAGGCGGTAAACGGTTCATCGTCACCGACATGCTCGGATTACTGCTGGCGGTGTGTGTGATGGCCCACTCTGGCCGGCGGCCATGC
>JADGHC010000380.1 GCA_019689655.1 Microbispora sp. | reverse complement strand
CCGGCGGGGGGGCGTGAGGGCCCGGGCCCGGCCGGCGGGAGGCGGCGCGGCGCGCCATGCGCGATTCTCAGGCGGCGGGGGACGGCGTCAGACGCGGGTCCACTTCTGGTTGGTGCCGCCGTGGCAGGTCCAGATGTGGATCTTGCTGCCGTTGGCGGTGCCGTAGTTGGACACGTCCAGGCACTTGTTCGCCCCGACCGCGGTGATGGTGCCGTCGGCGTTGAAGCGCCACTTCTGGTTGTCCTGGCCGTTGCAGTCCCAGATGATCACGGCCGTGCCGTCCGCCGTGCCCGCGCCGTTCACATCCAGGCACTTGTTGCCGTAGACGCGCAGCTCACCGGCGCTCGTGGAGGTCCACTGCTGGTTGGACTGCCCGTTGCAATCCCAGATCTGCACCTGTGTCCCGTTGGTCTGGGAGCGGTCGGGAACGTCCAGGCACCGGCCCGAGCCCACGCCCCGGATCGCGCTCGTCTGCTGCGAACCGCCCGTCGGAGAGGCGGACGGTGAAGGCGAGGGCGAGGGGCTGGGGGTCGTTCCGTCACCGCTGAACTGCCACCAGTTCACGTTCATCAGGTAGCCGCTCCCGCCGGTGAACCTGAGGTACAGGTCGTGGGTGCCGGTCGCGTTGCTTACCCCGCAGGACACGGTCGTCCAGGTCTGCCAGCCGCCGGTGCCCGGCACGTCGCACGTGCCCATGAGCGTGCCGTCGACGCTGTCGCGGCGAAGCTCGATCCTGCCGCCGTTCGACCCCGACGCCACCCGCGCGGTGAACGACGTCGCGCCGGTGCCGAAGGCCACGCCCTTGACCTTGATGTAGTCGCCGTTCTCGATGAAGGCGACGTTCATGCCGCCCTCGCTGGACGGCTCGGTCTCGACGCCGGACTCCCAGGCGATGGTCTCGGCCTCCTGGCGGACGTACGGGTTCAACGTGCCCACCTGCGGCGCGCCGGTGGTTGTCATGTTGATCGTCGGGATCGTGCCGTCGGCGTTGTAGGTGAACTTCTCAACGGCGACCGAACGGGTGAAACCGCCGCCGCCCGGCAGCGCACCGTTGTGGTAGAAGAAGTACGAACCTCCCTTGTAGTCGATGATTCCCGGGTGGTTGGTGAAGCTGCTGCCCTGCGTGGGCATGATCGTTCCCCGGTAGGTCCACGGCCCGGTGGGAGTGGGGGCCGTCGAGTAGGCGATGAACTCCGAGCAGCACTTGGCCGCGAACACGAGGTAGTACAGACCGTTCCGCTTGTAGACCCAGGGGCCCTCTTCGAACAGCGTCGGCCGGTTGGGGTCGCCGGTGCGGGTGCCGAACCCGGCGGTGGTGAGGTTGATCTTGGTCGGGCTGCCCGAGTAGGAGATCATGTCGGGGTTCAGCTTGACGTACCAGAGGTTGGGGTTGCCCCAGTAGAGGTAGGCCTGCCCGTCGTCGTCGATGAAGACGGTGGGGTCGATCTCGCCGTTCTCGACCAGGGGGTGCCCGAGGGCGTCCCTGAAGGGCCCGGTGGGGCTGTCGGAGACGGCCACGCCGATGGCCATCCTGCCGGTCGCCCGGTTGGTCGTGGGGACGTACCAGTAGAACTTGCCGTTGCGGTAGATGGCCTGGCCCGCCCACGCGTCCGACTTGGCCCAGCTGAAGCTGGCGACGCTCAGCGGCGAGCCGTGGTCGGTCCAGTTCACCATGTCGTCCGACGACCAGACCCGCCATTCGTTCATCGTGAACCACGTCGAGCCGTCCTCGTCGTGGCCGGTGTAGAGGTACACCCGGCCGTTGTAGACGAGCGGCGCCGGGTCGGCGGTGTAGATGGTCTGGATGATCGGGTTGTCCGCCCTGGCCGCGGTGGCCGGGAGCAGCGCCAGCATGCACAGCAAGCCCGTGATCCAGGCCGCCGTACGTTTGGACAGTGCGTTTCTCACATGCGCCTCCTGAACGGTGGTGGTCGCTCGACGCGCAGGCCCCGGCACCCCTCCTGCGAGCGTTAACGTCACATCAATGTGAGCGCTAACATTTCGCGACGGCGATCTGGGTCGCGAGGCGGAGTCAATATCAGGTGCGGGACACGGTCAAGGTCGCGACCCGTACGGCCCGACGGACGCCGGCTCGTGTACCCCGTGTGAACTGGCCGCGCAGCCCCACCGGGCGGGCCGAGGCTCCCGCGTGCCCGTGAAACTTTCCCACTTCAAGGCAGTCGTCGTACGGGCACGTCGTCGATCGTGCCGAACGGCCCGGCGTCGAAGGTCACGCTCGTGACGCCCGGCGGCGGAGCGGGCACATAGAAGAAGCCCCGGTTGGACGTGCCCGGCTCGACGTTGAACGTCGCCCAGCCCGGGTCCACGTAGTCGTCCGGGCCGCGCGGGTCGTCCGGTCCCATCCGTACCGCCCGATAGACGGTGCGCGAGGCGGGATCGACCACAGAGAAGGCGGTGTACCAGCCGCCGATGTAGGCGACGTCGCCTCCGTACCCCATCCCCGCGCCGAGGTCCCCCGGCCCGAGGTTGGTGATCTCGAACACCGCGACGAGATAGGCGCCGTCGCGATAGAAGGGCTTGACGTCGATGCGGAGCCGCTGCCCGGACGGCTGCCTGGTGTAGGTGCGGCTGGCGACGGTCTCGCCGTCGTCGGCGTGGAACGGGGCCGGTCCGCCCACGGCGCCGCGCCGTTCGGGAGCGGGGGCGCCGGACTCCTTCTTGATCGAGTAGGAGATCTCGACGCGCCGGTTCCTGGCGCGTGCCTCCTCGTCGTCCGCCCCGCCTTCCCGGGCGACGGGCTCGGTCTCGCCCTTGCCCGTCGCGCGATACCGGTACGCCGCGCCGAGGCGGGCCTTCAGCTCCTCGCGTACGGTCCGCGCACGCCGCAGGGACAGGTCCATGTTGTAGGCGTGCGCGCCCTTGCCGTCGGTGTGGCCCTCGACGAGGACGGGGGAGCCCGGATCGGCCTTCTCCCGGATCTCCTCGGCGGCGTCGTCGAGCACGGCCCTGGCCCGTGTGGTGAGCTTGTCGGAGTCGAAGGCGAACAGCACATCGGTGCGCAGGCCCACGGTCTCGTCGCTGCCGCTCGCGTCGGTCGTCTTCACGGCGCTCTCGGTGATCCCGTACAGGTCCTGGACGCTGCTGGTGACCTGCCCGGACGGCTCTCGCACCGGCCAGGAGACGGTGGTGCCCGGTGCGGGCGTGCCGCCGGGCGCGGCCGTCGGCGCCAGGGGGCCGTCGGAGCCGGTTCCGTCCACCACGGGCACGCCGGTGAACTCGCCGGCCGTACCCGCCGTGATCGCGGTGACCGTACGGACGTCCGCCGGGATCGGCGGGTAATACACCACGGTCTCGTAATGCACGCCGGGCTGGTAGTACCCGGGCTTGCTGCCCAGCGTCCCGACCCGGTCGGTCAGGGGGTGGTAGACCTTGCCGCCGACCGGGTCGATGAGCGGGATCCGGTAGCTGCCGAGATCGCCGAGCGCGGTCCCGAACGAGTTCCCCGCGGCGCGTGCCTCGTCCTCAAGCGAGGTGACCGTGAACCGCAGGACGGACTTGTCGCCGAACCGTTCGACCTGGCGCATCTCCACCCGCGCGTGCAGCGGGTGGGTGAGGCCGAACCAGCCTTCCTTGGCCGATGAGACCCCCTCCTCGGCGGGCGGCGTGGCCGTCTCGGGCGGTGTTTTCGCCGCGGCGACGGACGGCCGCGTCGGTTGGGGATTCGCGGAGGAGACGGGCTGAAGCCCGCCGAGCACCCCGCATCCGGACGTCGTCAGGGCGCCGACCACGGCCACCGCAAGGGTCAGCCCGCGACGTCGGAGAGGACCAGTCATGCGCCCGAATTGTAGGGACACGGCCAGTCCGCGAGATTTCGTCGTCGCCTGCTCGTGGCCGCCGCCCCGCAAGCCGTACGCGCCGAAGCCGCCACGACGAGGCGCGTACGCCCCGGGAGGCGGCCCGCCGCGTTTCAGGGGGCCGCGGGTCCCGAGAGGGCTCAGCCGGTCTTCGGGCAGATCGTGCCGCTCTTGGGAGTGCGCAGGTTGAGCAGGTAGTCGTCGACCGCGCTGTCCACACACGCCGAGCCGCTGCGGTAGGCGGTGTGCCCGTCGCCGTCGTAGCCGAGGAGCACGCCCGAGGTCAGCTCCTTGGCGAGCCCCTGAGCCCACTCGTACGGCGTGGCGGGGTCGCGCAGGGTGCCGACGACGAGGATCGGCGGCGCGCCGGCCGCCCGGAGCGGCTTGTCGGTGCCGACGGACTTGACCGGCCAGTAGGCGCAGGGCAGCGAACCCCACATCACGAACGGCCCGAAGTGCGGCGCCACCTTGGCGGCCTCGCCCGCGGCCTGCCGGTAGGTGTTGAACGACTTGGGGTACGGGTGGTCCACGCAGTTGATGGCCATGTTGGCCTCGGTCTGGTTCGAGTACGAGCCGTCGGCCCGCCGGTCGACCAGCAGGTCGGCCATCCGCAGCAGGTCCGTCCCGTCGTTCTGGTTGATCGCCTTGCCCAGGGCCTCCCGCAGCTGGGGCCAGGCGGCACGCTCGTACAGCGGCGTGGCGATGCCGATCACCGTCCACGCCTCGTTGATCGACCGGCCGTCGCCGAGATCGTTCTTCAGCGGCTGCCGGTCGGCCCTGGCCAGCAGGTCGCTGATCTCCTGCATCGCGCCGTCCACCGTACGGCTCTTGAAGGGGCAGGAGCTGTTGAGGAAGCAGTCCTCGACGAAGGCCTTGAGCGCCACCTCGAAGCCCTTCGCCTGCACCTCGTTGGACTTCAGCGACGGTACGGCCGGGTCCACCGCGCCGTCGAGCACGAGTGCCCGCACGTGCTTGGGGAACAGGTCGGCGTACATCGCGCCCAGGTAGGTGCCGTACGACTTGCCCAGGTAGGTGAGGCCCGGGTCGCCGAGGACGCCGCGCAGGACGTCCATGTCCCTGGCCGCGTCCGCCGTACCGACGTGGGGGAGCAGATGGGCCGCCTTGGCCCCGCAGCTGTCGGCGAACTCCTTGGACTCCTTGTCGAGCGTCTTGAGCTCCGCCGGGGTGTCCGGGCTCGTGTCCGTCCCGATGTACGCGTCGAGCTGGGAGGCCGTCATGCACGTGACGGGGGTCGACTCGCCCACGCCGCGCGGATCGAAGCCGACGACGTCGTACTGGGCGCGCACCCTGTCGCTGACCACGGACCGGGCCGCCCGCGCGTACTGGACGCCCGAACCCCCGGGGCCGCCGGGGTTGATCAGGAGTGAGCCGACGCGCTTGCCGGTGGCGGGCAGGCGGATCACGCTGAGTTCGATGCGCTCGCCCGAGGGCTTGTCGTAGTCGAGGGGCACCTGGATCTTGGTGCACTGGAAGCCGTCGCCGCAGTCGCGCCACGTGGGCCGCTGCTCGTAGAACGGGCGCAGCTCGGGCGAGGGCGCCTCGGCCGCCGGCCTCGCCCTCGTGCTCCCGCTCGGCTGGTCGGAGCCGGCCGGCGTGTGGCTGGAACACGCAGTGAACGGCAGCAGCGCGGCCAGCGCCGCGACCGCCATCCGCCGGTTGTGACCACCGCCATTGCGCGTACGAGGCGGTGTGACCTTCGCTTTCTGCCCGGCCGATCGCATACCCGTCGTTTCCCCTGCCGTCGCCTGCGTGACGATGACCAGCATGCCGCCTGCGGAGAGCGGGCGAGGACTCGCCGACGACAGTCGCGAGGGATACGGTCAAATGTCTGTCGGCCCGTGGGCGTCGTCAGACGGGACGGGGTGCTCTTCGTGTGACAGATGCGGCCTTGTATGCCCTATTTCTGCTGTTCACGGGGTAAAGGGGTCCCCTGCGGGCGGCGCGGAAAGATTTACCGATCTCCGTGGGGTGCCCCGGCCCCCGGACCGCGTACTGCGGGGTGCCCTCTCGCCCCGCGTACGCCGGCCCGCGACGCTCCCGGGCGGCGACGGGTGCACGAGAACCGCGATGACCCTGTAGACTGTGGCAAGCCGCTTGAGGCACGCCGCCTTAGCTCAGTCGGCCAGAGCACTTCACTCGTAATGAAGGGGTCTGGGGTTCGAATCCCCAAGGCGGCTCCAGCTCAGAAGCCCTCTGGAGAGATCCAGAGGGCTTCTGCGTGACTAAGTGCGTGACTACGCCTCCCGATCTCAGCTCTTGAAGATCTGATCCATGACCACGGCGCCCTCTTGGAGCACGGGCCGGATCTGCTTGCGGTAGACCAGTTCAGTCACGGCGGTGCTGCTGTGCCCGACCAAGCGGGAGATCTCTTCTAG
>JADGHC010000379.1 GCA_019689655.1 Microbispora sp. | reverse complement strand
CGGCGGTTGATCGAGATGAGGTTCGCCGTCAGCGCCTCGACCTGGTGGGCGTTGCGCAGCCGGCCGCCGTACACGCCGCGTACGCCGGGGATGCGGGCGGCGAGCGCACGCACGATGTCGGTGGCCTCGCGGTCGTCGCCGAGCACGAGCACGTCGAGGTCTATCTTCTCGACCGAGGGGTCGAGCAGCAGCACCGCCGACACGTGGTGGAAGGCCGCGACCACGCGGCTGCCGGTCAGCACCGCGGCCGCCTGCTGCGCCGCGCTGCCCTCCTCCACGGGCAGCGCGTACGCCCCCTGCTTGTCGAAGCCGAGCGGGTTGACGCAGTCCACCACGATCTTCCCGGTGAGCGGTTCGCGCAGGGACTCCAGCAGGGCCTTGTGCCCGTCCCACGGCACCGCGACGATCACGACGTCCGCCTCGGCCGCCACCTCGGCGTTCGCGGCCCCCCGTACGCCGATCTCGCGTGCCGCCTCCTGGGCGCGCTCCGCGCTGCGCGAGCCGATCAGTACGGTGTGTCCCGCCAGCGAGAACCGGCGGGCCAGCCCCTTGCCCTGATCGCCGGTCCCGCCCAGGATGCCGATGGTCAGCCCGGAGACATCGGGCAGATCTGTGGTGTGCTCAGCCATGGATCAGATGATGCCAGCCGCCCCGGACCACCGGACCGGGGGCCCGTCCAATGCGGGCGCGCCGCGGCGGGATGGCCGTCACCGGCGGAGAACGACGCGTCGAGGAGCAAATCGGCGGGACGTGCGCGCTCGCGTCGTGCACCATGGCGTTCATGGACGCCGCATCGGTGAACCTGCTGCGCGAAGTGCTCGCCTCCACCGGATGGCTCGAACGCACCCGGGAGCTCGGCCTGGCCCTGCGGGCCACCCGGTCGGCCGGGGGGCTCCTCGTCGTCGGCACCCCCGAGGACGAACCGTGGCACGTCACCGCGCATCTCGCCGACGAGGCCCGGCTGTCGGGGCTCGCCCAGCTCTCCCCCACGCTCGTCCGCTGGTCTCCGCCGCCCGATGCGCCCGCCCACCTGCGGGTGGGCATGGAGCGGCTGCGGAGCACCGGCAGGGGCGAGACGCTTTTCGTGGTGGCCGAACAGCGGGCGCCCGTACCCCTGCTCGAACGCGTGGACGACGCCCGCCGCACCGGTGCGACGATCATCGCCATCGACGGGGGCGACCCCGAGCTGGAGTCGCTGGCCCACGACGCGATCGCCGTACCGGCCGAAGGGTCCGTGCTGAGCTTCGACGCGGCGCAGCACCTGGTGAGCAGCGCGGCCGGGGACGTCCGGCGGGTCGGCCTGCGCGAGCGCCTCGCCCGTCTGGCCGACCGGATCACCGGTCCCCGGGTGAGCGACTGAGGCGCGCGCCCGGGGTGACACGCCCGGGAGCGCGGCGGCCGGCCGCGTCGATGCAGCGCATCTTATGTCCGGGAATGCAGAGGCTTCACTTGCTCTTCATTGTCCGCGGGCGAATCATGGTTCCATGACCATCCGCAGGGACGGCGAGCCGTCCTGATGTCCACGTTCATCACGATCATCGGCACCGCGGGAGCCGTCGTCCTGCTGCTGGCGTACGCGCTGGTGTCGTCCGGCCGGATGTCCGGGGAGGGGTTGCCCTACCAGCTGCTCAACCTCGGCGGGGCGGCCGGCTTGATGATCAACAGTGCATACCACTCGGCCTGGCCCTCGGCGATCCTCAACCTGGTGTGGAGCGGCATCGGCGTATGGACCCTCGGCCGGCTCGTCGCCCCCCCTGCGGCACCGCGGCGGCACGCCGAGCCCGCCCCGCCCCCGGGACCGTGCTACGGGGGACCGTGAGGGGAAGGAGCGGGCCCGGGGTCAGGCGAGGGTCAGGAGATCAGTCGTCCCATTCCTTGTCCTGCTCGGCCCAGCGCTTGTTGCGCTCCGCCGCCGTCTGCAGGGCCTGGGCGGCGGCGTCGCGGGAGTCATAGGGGCCGAGCCGGTCCTTGTTGGGGCAGCCCTTCTCGGGCTCGACGCTCATGTGCTTCAGGCAGAACCACCATTGATCGCTCACGCCATAATCGTGCCCCCTTGACGCGCAACTAGACTTGGCGGCATGACCACGCTGCTCCGCCCCGGGCGTATCTCGCCCATGCGCAAGGTTCCCGCCCACATCCCCCGGCCCGAGTACGTGGGGAAGGCCGAGCCCAAGAGGGGCGACAGCGACGTCCAGACCCCCGAGACGATCGAGAAGATGCGGATCGCGGGGCGGATCGCCGCACAGGCGCTGGAGGAGGTCGGCAAGCACGTCGCCCCCGGCGTGACGACCGACGAACTCGACCGCATCGGGCACGAGTTCCTCTGCGACCACGGCGCCTACCCCTCGACGCTCGGCTACCGCGGCTTCCCGAAGTCGCTGTGCACGTCGATCAACGAGGTGATCTGTCACGGCATCCCGGACGACACCGTCCTGCGCGAGGGTGACATCGTCAACGTGGACATCACCGCGTACATCGGCGGCGTGCACGGCGACACCGATGCGACCTTCCTGGTCGGGGAGGTCGACGAGGAGTCCCGCCTGCTCGTCGAGCGGACCCGCGAGGCGATGATGCGGGCGATCAAGGCGGTCGCGCCCGGCCGCCAGCTCAACATCGTCGGCCGGGTCATCGAGGCGTACGCCAAGCGCTTCGGCTACGGCGTCATCCGCGATTTCACCGGGCACGGCATCGGGACCTCGTTCCACTCCGGGCTCATCGTCCCCCACTACGACGACCCCTCGCTGTCGGTGACCCTGGTGCCGGGGATGACGTTCACGATCGAGCCCATGCTCACGCTGGGCACGATCGACTACGAGATCTGGCCCGACAAGTGGACCGCGGTGACCAAGGACCGCAAGCGGACCGCGCAGTTCGAGCACACGATCGTGGTGACCGAGACGGGTTACGAGATCCTCACCCTGCCCTAGGGGAGTGCCCCCTAAATCCGGGCGACCGGTGGTTGGCCTCCGAGTGTGTGGCAAAGCTTCCATCGCATCGCGGCCGGCGAAGCTTTCACCGCACCGTGGCCGGCGAACGGGCTCACGCCCGCCCGTATGACGGCGGCCATGGAAAGCTCCCCGTAGGCGGCCAGATACCGCCCCGCTGATGGCCGCGGAGTTCCCCGCGGACGGCCAGATATCTCCCCGCTCCTTTCGTACGCCCCCGAAGAGGAACACGGGTCCGTCCAGTCAACGGTGTAACTCGTGGCTGATTTCTTCTATCGAGAGGCTGGGGATAGCCGGCCTTCGAAGGTGATGGCGAAGGCGTTAAGGGCGGCCTTCCACCGGTTCATCCAGCGTTTGCGGCCCTTCCCCGTAGGGTCCAGGCTCATGATCGCCATGTAGACGCACTTGAGCGCGGCCTGCTCGTTGGGGAAATGGCCGCGCCTTGACCGCCCGCCGGATCCGGGCGTTGACCGACTCGATCGCGTTCGTCGAGCAGATCACCCGGCGGATCTCCGCATCGAAGGACAGGAGCGGCACGAACTCCGCCCACGCGTCCTCCCACAGCTTCACGATCGCCGGGTACCTGCCGCCCCAGGCCTGGGCGAACTCGGCGAACCGCTCAAGCGCAGCGGCCTCGGTCGGGGCGGTGTAGACCGGCCGCAGCGCCTTGGCGATGGCATCCCAATGCTGGCGGGCGGCGTAGCGGAAGGATGCCCTCAGCAGGTGCACTACGCAGGTCTGCACCACGGTCTGCGGCCAGACCTGCTCGATGGCCTGCGGCAGCCCCTTCAGGCCGTCGCAGACCATCATGAGCACATCGGCGACGCCCCGGTTTTTGATCTCGGTCAGCACGTGCAGCCAGAACTTGGCGCCCTCACCGCCGTCGCCGGCCCACAACCCGAGGATGTCGCGCTCACCGTCGGCGGTGACCGCCAACGCCACGTAGACGGGCCGGTTGGCGACCTGACCATCGCGGATCTTGACGTGGATGGCATCGATGAACACCACCGGATAAACGGGGTCCAGCGGCCGGTTCTGCCACTCGGCCATGCCCTCGATCACCGTGCCGGTGATGGTGGAGATCGTCTGCTTGGACACCTCCGCCCCGTAGACCTCGGCCAGATGCGCCGAGATCTCCCCGGTGGTCAACCCCTTGGCGGCCAGCGAGATGACCATCTCATCCACCCCCGGCAGCAGCCGCTGCCGCTTACGCACGATCTTCGGCTCGAAGCTGCCGTCCCGGTCGCGGGGCACGTTGATCTCGACCGGCCCGACGTCGGTGATGACCGTCTTGGTCCGGGTGCCGTTACGGGAGTTGCCGCTGCCGCGACCGGCCGGATCGTGCTTGTCGTAGCCGAGGTGGCCGGTGAGCTCGCCCTCCAGAGCGGATTCCAAAACCAGCTTGGTCAGCCGGCCCAGCAGCCCGTTCTCGCCGACCAGCTCCAGCCCCTCGGCGCGGGCCTGCTCCACCAGCGTGGCCACCAGCTCACGATCCGAGGCCTGCGGCTTTGTACGCGCCACCGCGGCGTCCTCCAGGTCATCCGTCGCTTCCGATGCCTGGATCACAGTAGTCATCGAGTGGTTCTCCTTGATCAGGAGTTACACCGAAGACCGTACAGTCCTCTCGCCGGGACAGCCCGGCGACCGCCACGCCTGCGAGGAACCCGCACCCCCAGCACGGCCCGTACTGGTGCACGTTGTGCCGGATCTCCCGGTCGCGGCTTCGTGAGCCTGTGACTCCAACAAATCGTGTTCTGCGGTTGCGTAGAGTGACGACGCACGAGAGAATTGAAACAAATTTTCGAATTGCAGGCGGGAGGTGTCATGGATCTCTTCGACGTTGATTCCGAGCACTCTCGCCGTTCGGATGATGGTGATGGCGAGGGGTGGGACCGGCTGATCGCCAACTCGCCGTTGTGGTCTGGAGAGGGCCCGCTTGCCCGCGATGACTGCCGCTTTGACCTTTTCTCCACTTCATCAGATGCGACCGACAATCCGATCCCTCATGCGGGCTCCGGTCGTAGGGGTCCCGCCGTGAATGAATCTGCGTTCGGCGCGGCCCTGTTCACGAGCGGCACCCGCGGCGGCGGCACGGCTGACACCGGCGTGGCGGAAGGCTTCGGCAGCACACATCCCCGCCAGAGCCGGGGATTCGGCAGTCTCGGAGCCCGGGACGCTGCCCGGAATGGTACTGCCCGGCGCAGCGCCTCCTTTGCCGGTGGTGGTGTACGCGCTGGTGCGGGGGCACGTGATGGTGCGCGCACCGCCGACGACAGCGCCGGGGAGAGCGGTGGTGCGTACTGGAGCGCTGGTGTAGCCGGTGCCGGGGGCGCTGCTTGGGGCGTATCCCAGAGCGGTGACATCTTCGCTGGTGTCGGTAGGCCGCTCGGTGGTGAGCGTGCCGGTGGCGTGGGCTCCGGTGGCGGCGCTGCTGCCGATGCCGCGGGTGGTCGTGCGGCCGGTGCCGATGGCGCTGCCCGGAATGGCACTGCCTGGGACGATGGCGGCTTCGCCGCTGGTGTCCCTACGCCCGGAAGGCGTGCCGATGACACGGCTACCGGCGCTGGTGCCGGTTTCGATGGCGCGACTGCCGGTGGTGGTGCCGACAGCCGGGGTGCCGACGCGAGTGCCGGTGCTGGTAGGGGTGCTGGTTTTGGCGACGCTTTCGCCGGTGGGTGTCCTCGGTGTGGCAGTGGTGCGGCTGCCGGCCCTGGTTTCGATGGTGCGGGTGCCGAGGCTGCGGGTGCTGCTGCCCGGGGTGGGCGGTCGTCGTGGGTGTGGGTGGCGTCGGTGCGGCGGTCGGCGCGGGTGCTGGCGACGGGTCCGGCCCCCGAGGATCCGGGGGCGTGCATGGCCGAGGCCGAGGAGCTGATGGCCACCCAAGACGACATCTCTTGCGCGTTGTCGGAGCGGGTGGGGCGGGTGCACCAGACGGGAGAAGCCAAACAGCACGGGCATGCCTCCACCCGGTCCTGGCTGCGCACCGCCGGAGGAATGACCGTCACCACCGCCGGGCGGCTGCTCGCCTTGGCCGTCGAGCTGGCCCGCCTCCCCCGGGTACGGGAGGCGTTCACCCGTGGTGACCTGCAGGCGGGGCTGGTGGAGGCGATCTGCCGCGCCGTAAGCGGGTTGACCGATGAGCAGGCCACCCTTGCTGAGCCGATCTTGCTGGAGTTGGCGGGGAAGGCGGGTCCGGAGGAGGTGGCCAAGGCCGGGCGCTACCTGCGGGCGGTGCTCGACCCGGATGGGGAAGAGCGTGATGAGCAGGCCGACTACGCGCGG
>JADGHC010000378.1 GCA_019689655.1 Microbispora sp. | reverse complement strand
CCCCCCCACCCGGGGGCGCGGCGCCCCCCCGGGGGGGCGGCGGCGGGGGGCGCCCCCCCCGCGGGGGCCCCCCCGGCCCCCGCCGCCGAGCACGCGCGCGACCCGGTCGCGCAGCGGCGGATCGAAGGTGACGACCGGCGTGTAGGACTCCCGCGTCACCTCGGCCCCCTCTGCCGCCCGGGCCGTCTCCTCGACGAGCCTGTCCAGCAGGGCGGCGTCGGGTGCCCGGCAGTCGAGCCAAGCGGTGACGAGCGACGCGATGGCGTTGGTGCCGTTGGGCTCGACCCTGACTCTGCCGAAGGTGGCCAGGGCTCCCAGGCGCTCGGCACCGGCCCGGGCGGCCAGCACGGCCGCCGCGTACGACAGCATCGGGTCACGCCGGTCCTCCAGCCGGGTGGTCCCGGCGTGGTTGGCCTCCCCCCGGAAGTCGAAGCGCCAGCGCCCGTGCGGCCATATGGCGGAGGCGACGCCGACGGGATGCGGCGTGCCGGCGAGGTGGCGGCCCTGCTCCACGTGCAGTTCGACGAACACGCCGATCCGTGCGAGGCGCTCGTCGTCGCGTCCGGCCGCCTCCGGGTCGCACCCGGCCCGTTCCATCGCCGCCGCCAGAGTGACGCCGTCCGCGTCGCGCAGCGCCCGGGCCGCCTCCGCGCCGACCGCGCCGGTCATCAGCCGCGATCCCAGGCAGGCCAGGCCGAACCTGGCGCCCTCCTCCTCGGTGAAGTTCACCACCGCGAGCGGCCGCTCCGGCCGCAGCCCGCGGGCCCGCAGCGCGTCGAGCGCGGCGAACGCGGCCACCACGCCCAGCGGGCCGTCGTACGCGCCGCCGTCGGGCACCGAATCGAGGTGTGAGCCGGTCACCACCGCGTTCCCGGCCGCGGGCTCGCCCAGCCAGGCCCACTGGTTGCCGTTGCGGTCGACCTCGTACGTCAGGCCGCGTGCGCGGGCCTGCTCGGCGAACCAGGCGCGGCACTCCGCGTCCGCCGCCGTCCAGGCGTGCCTGCGATACCCGCCGGTCGCCTCGCAGCGGCCCACGGGGAGCAGGTCGCGCCACATCCGGCGGAAGCCGTCCTCGACCTCCTCCGGCAGGACCCGGGCCGCACCCTCACGCATCGGGGTCCGGCCCCGGCCCGGCCATCGGGACGCGTACGCCGCGCTCCCTGGCGACCTCGGCGGCCCGCTCATAGCCGGCGTCCACGTGCCGGATCACGCCCATGCCGGGGTCGTTGGTGAGCACCCTGCGGATCTTCTCCCCGGCCAGTGGCGTGCCGTCGGCGACGGTGACCTGCCCGGCGTGGATGGACCGGCCGATGCCGACCCCGCCGCCGTGGTGGATCGACACCCAGGACGCACCGGAGGCCACGTTGACCATGGCGTTGAGCAGCGGCCAGTCGGCTATCGCGTCGGAGCCGTCCAGCATGCCCTCCGTCTCCCGGTAGGGCGAGGCGACCGAGCCGCAGTCGAGGTGGTCGCGCCCGATCACGATGGGCGCGGAGATCTCGCCGGAGGCGACGAGGTCGTTGAACCGCTCGCCCGCCCGGTCACGCTCGCCGTAGCCCAGCCAGCAGATGCGCGCGGGCAGGCCCTGGAACCGCACCCGCTCCCCCGCCATCCGGATCCACCGGGTCAGCGGCTCGTTGTCGGGGAACAGCTCGAGGATCGCGCGGTCGGTCGTCGCGATATCGGCCGGGTCGCCGGACAGCGCCGCCCACCGGAACGGGCCCTTCCCCTCGCAGAACAGCGGCCGGATGTAGGCGGGCACGAATCCGGGGAAGTCGAACGCCCGGGCATACCCGGCGAGGCTCGCCTCACCCCTGATCGAGTTGCCGTAGTCGAACACCTCCGCGCCGGCGTCCTGGAAACCGACCATCGCCTCGACGTGCCGGGCCATCGACTCGCGGGCGCGGCGGGTGAACCCCTCCGGGTCCTTGCGCGCCAGCGCGGCCATGTCCTCGAACGCGACACCCAACGGCAGGTACGCCAGGGGGTCGTGGGCGCTCGTCTGGTCGGTCACGACATCGATCTCCGCGCCCGCGGCCAGCAGGGCGGGCACCACCTCGGCTGCGTTGCCCACGACCCCGATCGACAGCGGCCGGCGCGCGTCCCTTGCCTCGTACGCCAGGCGCAGCGCCTCGTCCAGGCTGCCGGCCCGCACGTCCAGGTAGCGGTGGCCGATGCGGCGCTCGACGCTGCGCGGGTCGCAGTCGACGCAGATCGCCACGCCGCCGTTCATCGTGACCGCGAGCGGCTGCGCACCGCCCATGCCGCCGAGCCCGGCGGTGAGCGTGATCGTCCCGGCCAGGCTGCCGCCGAACCGCTTGGCGGCGACCGCCGCGAACGTCTCGTACGTGCCCTGCAGGATGCCCTGGGTGCCGATGTAGATCCACGAACCGGCCGTCATCTGGCCGTACATCGTGAGCCCGAGCTGCTCCAGCCTGCGGAACTCGGGCCACGTCGCCCAGTCGCCGACGAGGTTGGAGTTGGCGATGAGGACCCGGGGCGCCCACTCGTGGGTGGTCATCACGCCGACCGGCCGGCCGGACTGCACCAGCAGCGTCTCGTCGGCCCGCAGGGTGGTGAGCTCGCGGACGATGGCGTCGTACGACGGCCAGTCGCGGGCCGCCTTGCCGCTGCCGCCGTAGACCACGAGCCGTTCCGGGTGCTCGGCGACTTCGGGGTCCAGGTTGTTCATCAGCATGCGCAGTGCGGCCTCCTGCTGCCAGCCGCGCGTGTTCAGCGTGCTCCCGCGCGGAGCCCGGATGGGCGCCCGGCCACCGGATGCCTGCTCCCGGACGGCCGCGGCACCCGGTGCCCGGCCGGGAGCGCGGTCGTCGAAGGTCCGGTCGTTGGGAGCGTTGCCACCGTCGTCGGCCACGAGTCCTCCTTCCATCCGCGCCCGCGGCGCATGGTTCCATTCATCGTCGATGAATGAATAGATTCAGTCAATGAGGAAGACCCCTCGGGCGGCGGCCGAGGTCTCGAACGCCTCCAGGCGGGCCTGCGTACCGGGCAGTTCGTCGCACATCGCGTCGAGCAGCACCCGGCCGAGCATCATCGGCGCGCACGCCGTGTCGAACACCAGATGCGTGCCCACGGCGGCGGTCAGCAGAACGTCCGACTGGCCGGCGAGAGCCGGCACCCGCCGGTCCGCGACCGTGACGACGCTCAGCCCCGCCGTACGGGCGGCCCGGAGGGCGTCCACAAGTTCGGCCGGGTAGCGGGGCAGGGCGAAGCACAGCAGGGCCGTCGCCCCGGCCGCCGCGGCCTGCTCGATCCGGTCGGCCAGGAGGGACCCCGCCTCGTGCAGGGGCCGTACGTCGGGGTGGACCTTCGCCGCGAAGTAGGCGAACCCGGCGGCCTGCGCCGCGGCGGCCCGCAGACCGAGCACGGGCAGCGGGCGCGAGGCGGCGAGCAGGCGGGCGGCCGCGATGACGGGTTCGGGGTCGTCCAGCGACCGGGCGAGGGCGCGCAGGTTCTCGATCTCCGCCAGTACGGCCCGCCGGTACTCACCGCCCGGACCGCCCGGACCCGGCGCCCGATCCGGGCCGGGGTCGCCGGGCGGCAGCGGGTGCGCGGGCGAGCCGGGCCGTGGCAACGCCCGGGACGGCTCCGCGGGCGCGGGCGTCTGCGTGCGTCCCTGCCTCGTGGCTGCGACGTGCCCGTCCGTACCGGCCCCGATCCGCATGTCCGCACCGGCCTCGGTCCGCCCATCCGTACCGGCCTCGGTCCACCCGTCCGCACTGCCGGGGAGCGGGGGCGCGGCCGGGCGCCCGGGAGTGCCGCCATCCGGTCCTGTCTCTCCCCTGCCGGGCCCTACGTCCAGTTCGCGGAATCTGCGGCGCAGAGCCGGATATCCGTCGTAGCCCAGCGCCATCGCGAACCGGGTCACCGACGGCTGGCTGACCCCCGCCAGCTCGGCCACTTCGATGCTCGACAGGAACGGCGCCTCGGCGGCGTGCTGCGCGAGGCAGTGGGCGATCCTGCGTTGCACGGGCGTCAGCCGGTGCCCCTCGAACAGCCGCAGCAGACGCAAAGCGGCGCCGCCGCCGTCGCGCACGCCGGGGACATCAGGACCCGCACCGCCGCCCAGCGCACCGGGATCCGACCGGCCGACCCGCCCAAAGTCACCGCCGAGGCCGCCGTAGCCGTCACGTCCGTTATCCATACGGCCATAGCCGCTGTCGCCGTCAACGCCATCGCGCACGCCGGGGGCATCGCGACCCGCATCGCCGCCCAGCACGCCGCCGACGGACGGGTCGGCCCGCCCAAGGTCACCGCCGAGGCCGCCGTAGCCGTTTCCCACACGCCCGTAGCCGGTGCCGCCGTTGTCCGCGCGGCCGTTGTCGCCGCCGTGGCCGGCCGGGCCGTCGTCCGCGTGGTGGCCGGTGTTCATCGCCCCTCCGCCTCGCCCGCCCGCGCCGGGCCGGCTGCTCTGCATGCTTTCATTCATCCGCAGTCTTCCGGGGAGGGTTGTCCACAGGCAAGGCGTCTTCCGCGCGCAGCGGCGCGCGCTTGCCTAGTCTGATCGGCAGAACCCAGCAAGGAGATTGCCGTTGAAGACCGCTGGACTGACACGTGGTGATGTAGGCCGTCGCGTGGGGCTGGTCGCGGGGGCGGCTGCCCTGGCCGTTGCGGCGTGGGCGATGCGGGACGTCCCCGCCGCACTGGGAGCGCGGCCGTCGGGGGAGCGCGCGCGGCGGGTGCGGCGCTCCAAGCAGTTCCGCAAAGGCGCGTTCCGCAACACGACACCGGGCACGATCCTCCCGCCGGGGACCGGTCGGGAGGTCGTTCGCGACTTCCTCCGCCGCACTCAGCGCAAGCCCCGCCTGCCCGTTCCCCTGGCGACCCCCGGCCCGTCCCAGGGCGGCGACCTCGATGCCGTCTGGTACGGCCATTCCTCGGCCCTGATCGAGATCGAGGGACGGCGGGTGCTGCTCGACCCGGTGTGGAGCGAGCGGTGCTCCCCCGCGTCGTTCACGGGCCCCCGCCGCCTCCATCCCCCACCGGTGCCGCTGTATGAGCTGCCCGAGCTGGACGCGATCGTCATCTCGCACGACCATTACGACCACCTCGACATGGACACGGTGCGCCTGCTGGTCCGCACGCAGTCCGCGCCGTTCCTGGTGCCGCTCGGGGTCGGCGCCCATCTCGAGCGGTGGCGGGTGCCGGAGTCGCGGATCATCGAGCTGGACTGGAACGAGGAGGCCACCGTGTCCGGCCTCCGGTTCGTGGCGACCCCCGGCCGTCACTTCTCCGGCCGGGCGTTCCGCCGCGACCAGACCCTCTGGGCCTCGTGGGTCGTCGCGGGCGAGCGCAGACGGGTCTTCTACACCGGTGACTCGGGGTACTTCGACGGGTTCGCGGCGATCGGCGAGGCGTACGGCCCGTTCGACCTGTCGGTGATCCAGATCGGCGCCTACAGCAAAGGTTGGCCGGACGTCCACATGACGCCCCAGGAGGCGATCCTCGCCCACCTCGACCTACGCGCCCGGGTGCTGCTGCCGGTGCACTGGGGCACGTTCACGCTCGCCCCGCACGCCTGGGACGAACCGATCGACCAGCTGTGGCGGGAAGCGAAGGCACGCGACGTGCGTCTTGTGGTGCCACGCCCGGGCGAGCGCGTCACGGTCGACGACCCCCCGCCGGTGGACGGCTGGTGGCAGACGATCATGTGATGGCCCGGCCCGCGCCGGCCGGTCAGTTCATGGCCGCGGACCGGTGCGCACGGCGGCCGGATCACGCAACGCGTCGGCGCGGGTCGGATACATGGTGAGTCTCGGGGTGAGCCCGAGTATCGAGAACAGGTGACGCATGTGCGGGCTCATCCCGCAGACCGCCCCGTCTCCGCCGTTCGGCGGCGTGCGGATGCAGGCGTCGATGAGGACCCTCATGCCGGCGCTGTCGATGAACCGCAGCTTCTCCAGGTCGAACAGGATGCGTGTCCCGGGACGATCCAGGAGAGGGGCGACCCGCTCACGCAGCACGGGAACCGTGATCGCGTCGAGTTCGCCGCTGAGGATGACGAGAGTGAAGGGAGGCGACTGCGCCACCGAGATCTGGAAGTCGTGCACGGGTCCCACCTCCGCTGGTGAGATGACCCCAACCCGGAACTCCTTCCGGACTCGCCCATATTACGCGGGGTGAGGTCTTAATCCCATATGCCCGGCGGGAGACCTGCTCGGGTTTTACTTCGGTTTCCCGGCTACCCCGTCGCCCGGAGCCTTCCCCGCAACACACACGTCACG
>JADGHC010000377.1 GCA_019689655.1 Microbispora sp. | reverse complement strand
GGTGGGAGGAGGTGGCTGGCTTTCGGCTTCAGGAGGCGGCCGCGCGCCGCTGGGCGCATCGCTGGCGCGCGGAGTGGGGTGGCCGGCCGCTGCGCGACTGGCTGCTTCGACCCGGCGCCGGCCGGTTCTGGATACCCGTGGAGGAAGCGGAGATCTGGGCTGCGCGGAGCTGCACGGTCGAGGACCTTCGGTTGGCCGACGAGGCGGTACGGGGGGAGGTGACGCTTCTGGGCGTCGAGAGGGCGCAGGTTGGGGCGGAGCCGACGTTCCGACTCGATCTGTACAGCGGTGCCGAGTGGCCGCTGGAGCGCTCTCATGGGCTCCGTCTCGCTCGCGGAGACGGCTCGGACGTCCGCACGGTGTGGGAGCAGTCGCGGTCGTATGAGATCATCGCGCTCGCCCGCGCGTACTGGGCGAGCGGCCGAGCGGAGTATCGCGACGCGTTCGCCCGCCGGACCGCATCGTGGATCGCCCACAACCCCGTGGGTCGAGGGCCGAACTGGGCCTCGCCGATGGATGCGGCGATTCGCGCGGCCAACTGGGCGCTCGGCGTCGTGCTGTTCGCCGGTGCCGACGGCCTGGAGCCGGTCTTCTGGCAGCGGATGCTCGCGAACCTCTACCTGACCGGGCTCTACCTGGAGCGCCATCTCGAGTGGCACCCTCGCTACCGCGGGAACCACTTCGTCGCCAACGGCGTCGGTCTCGTCTACCTGGGGAGCCTGTTCCGCGGGTGCGGCGGCGATCGGTGGCTCCGCGCGGGCGCCAGGATCCTGGCGGAGGAGATCGAATACCAGGTCGGCCCCGACGGCGTCTCGTTCGAGGCATCCCTCGCCTACCACCGGCTGGTCACGGAACTCTTCGCCTACGGTGGTCTCCTGGTGCGGTTGAACCTCCCGGCACGCTGGACGCCCACCTACGAGGAACGGCTCCGCCGGATGTACCGCTTCATCGCGACGTATCTGCCCGATAGCGGCGAGGCGCCGATGATCGGCGACGCCGACGATGGTCGGCTGCACGCCGTCTCGGCACGCGGCCTGCTGGAGCCCCGACGCCACGCCCTCGGATTACCGGACGAGTTCTGGCCGACGGACCGGTTCCCGCGGTCCACGGCGTTCGCGTCTGGCGGCTTCTACGTCCTTCGCCGCGGCGCAGACCACGTCGTCGTGCGTTGCGGGCCGGTCGGCCTGCTCGGCGCGGGGAGCCACGATCACAACGATCAGTTGGGCTTCGAGATGGTCCTCGGCGGACGTCGCGTCGTGTCCGACAGCGGGACGTACGCGTACACGCGGGACCTCGGGGCCCGATACGCTTTTCGAAGCACCGCGGCGCACAGCGTGGTTCAGGTCGGCGGAGAAGAGCAGAATCCCATCACAGCGACGCGCCCGTGGCGAGTGTTGGCGGACCGAACGCGGGCGGAATGCGTCGCCTGGAGTGGGGCGGAGGATGTCCCGTGCTTCGAGGGAGTGCACGGTGGCTATGCGCATCGCGCGTCCGGCGCGATGTGCCGCCGTCGAATCCGGGCCTGTCCGGACGGGGCGTGGGAGGTGCTCGACCGCGTGGAAGGGACCGGCCGCGAAGCGCTGGTGTGGCGGCTTCACCTCACGGCGGGTGAGGTGTCGTTGCAGCGGCACCCGGACGAGGCCGTGGCCGTGCTGGCGGGAGATCCGCCGGTGCGGATCCGGGTCGTGACGCCCCAGGGCCTCGGCGTCCGGCTGGCCAGGACGCAGGCGAGCGAGCGGTATGGCGAGAGAACCTTCCGGCCGTGCCTGGAGGCGGTCGGGGAAGTGGAGCTCCCAGTTGAGATCATCGCGACATTCCGCATCGATGCCTGAAGCGGTTTCGGCACCGGTCGAGCTGGTCGAAGCGGAGCAGCGGCTCGCGGAGGCGCTCGCTGGCCTGCCCACGATCGTGTGCTTTGCGAACGACTGGGGCGGGGATCCGACGAGCAAGCAGCATGTCATGCGGATCTTCGCGGAACACGCCGACATCCTCTGGGTGGAGTCGAGTGGGATGCGCGTCCCGCGGCTCACGAGCGCGCACGATGTACGCCGCATTGCGCAGCGGGTGCGGAAGGCTCTCCGTCCGCCGGTCGGTGTCGCTTCGCAGAGCGGCTCGCGGGAGCGGCCGCCCCGGCTCCGCGTGCTCAGTCCATTGAGCGTCCCACTACCGGGGAATCCGGTAGCGGAGGCCGTGACTCGTCGCCTGTATCGCCGCGCGCTCGCGGGGGCGCTGGAGGATCTGGGGGAATCTCGCCCGCCGGTGCACTGGGTCTACACACCGACCGTGGCGCCGGCCATCCGGGACCTCCCCCGGCGCGGTCTCGTCTACCACTGCGTGGACCGTTGGTGGGCCTTCACCGACTACAACGCGGAGGTAATGCGTCGGCATCATGAGTGGTTGTGCCGCAACGCCGATGTCGTTTTCGCGTCGGCCGCCGAGTTGTACGAGGACTGTCGGGCGCACACCGACCGTGTCCACCTGATGCGCCACGGTGTGGAATGGGAGCACTTCGCGAGGGCCGCGCTCGATCCAGCGCCGAGACCGGCGGACATCGCCGAGATCGCCGGGCCGATCCTGGGGTTCTTCGGGCTGCTGCACGAGTGGGTGGACCAGGACGTGGTGTGCGCGCTCGCGGATGCGTTCCCCGAGACGACCATCGTGCTGATCGGGAAGGTCCAGACCGACGTCTCGCGGCTTCAGCGGCGACCGAACATCCGGCTACTCGGACAGAAGCCGTACGCGACGTTGCCCGCGTACGCGGCGCATTTCGATGTCGCCCTGATTCCATTCGTCCAGAACGAACTGACGGTCGCGGTGAACCCGATCAAGCTGCGTGAATACCTGTCTGCCGGGCTGCCGGTCGTGGCGACGGCACTGCCGGAGATCCGGCTGTTTGCCGGGAACCCGCGCGTCTGGCTGGCCTCGGAGCCGGCCGCGCACGTAGAAGGTGTTCGGCATTTCCTCTCCAGGGGCTGGGATGCGGCGACGCGGCGCTCCGCGGCCCGCGAAATGGCCGGCGACTCCTGGATCGGTCGCTGCGCGATGATGGCGCGCCTGGTCGGGGCCGCGCTGGGGACGCTGCCGGCCGCGCCGGCGACAGACGACGGCGGTGTCCGGCCGGATGAAGGGGGCGAGGCGTGAGCGCGCACGGCGCCGAGGTGGCGCGTGGGGAGCGCTTCGAGTTCGGTGCGAACTGGCAGCGGTTCCTACGGCTCCTGTCCGACGAGCGGATCGCGCAGGCCGAACGGTCGCTCCGGGAGATGCTCGGCCTGGCCACGTTGGACGGTCTGCGGTTCCTCGATGCCGGTTCGGGGAGCGGCCTCTTCAGCCTGGCGGCGCGCCGGCTCGGGGCGAGCGTCCACTCGTTCGACTACGATCCGCGATCGGTTGCCTGCACCCAGGAACTTCGGCGCCGCTACTTTCCCGAGGACGAGCGGTGGACGGTCGCGGAGGCGTCCGTGCTCGACGAGTCATACCTCGAGGCACTCGGCGAATTCGACATCGTCTACTCGTGGGGGGTGCTGCACCACACGGGCGCGATGTGGCGGGCGCTGGAGAACATCTGGCGCCGGGTGCGCCCGGGCGGGCTGCTCTTCATCGCGTTGTACAACGACATGGGCGCGGAGAGCGATCGGTGGCGCCGGATCAAGAGGCGCTACTGCGGCCTGCCGTCGGTGCTGCGTGGGCCGTACGCGATCTGGGCGATGCTGCCGTACGAGGCGAGGGATGCGGCCCGGGCGGTGCTCCGCGGGAGGCCACAGGACTACATCCGTTCCTGGACGGCGTACAGCGGCCAGCGGGGGATGAGCCGCTGGCGCGACATCATCGACTGGGTCGGTGGATACCCGTACGAGGTGGCAAGCACCGACGCGATCCTCGACTTCTACGGGCGACGCGGCTTCTCCCCCGTCGTCGTCAAGGGGAATCGGGGCCTGGGCTGCAACGAATTCGTGCTGCGGCGTGACGACTCCGGCGACCCGGCCGGGGCCGTCGGTCCGAGCCTCTAAACCTCGGGTGGAATGAAACAAGTCCTACAGAACGACCGGTCGCGCGCGCTTCAGGTCGTGGACGTGCCCGCGCCGCGGGTGCGGCCCGGCCACGTCCTGGTGCGCAACGTCGCCTCCCTGATCAGCGCGGGGACGGAGCGTGCCGCGGTGGATTTCGGGCAGAAGTCGCTGCTCGACAAGGCGCGATCCCGCCCCGACCTGGTGCGCCAGGTGCTCGACCGGGTGCAGAAGGACGGCCTGCGGCCGACGATCGAGGCGGTCATGAGTCGGCTGGATCAGCCCGTGCCCCTCGGCTATTCGACCGCCGGTTTCGTCGAGGAGGTGGGCGCGGGCGTCGCCGACCTGTCGCCGGGGCAGCGCGTCGGGTGCGCGGGTGCCGGATACGCCAACCACGCGGAGCTGGTCGTGGTGCCGCGCAACCTGGTCGTGCCGATTCCGGAACCCGTGTCCTTCGAGGACGCGGCGTACGTGACCCTGGGGGCGATCGCGCTGCACGGTATCCGGACCGCGGATGTCCGCGTCGGTGACGTCGTGGTCGTGATCGGTCTCGGCCTCCTCGGTCAGCTCACGGTGCAGCTCCTGGGCGCCGCCGGCTGCCAGGTGGTGGGGATCGACCTCGATCCGCAGAAGGTGGAGCTGGCGCGGAGCCTCGGCGCCGATCGGGCCGTCGTCCGGTCCGGAGGGATCCAGGGTGCCGTCGCCGAGCTGACGGAAGGGCGCGGCGCCGACGCGGCGATCATCACAGCCGCGACGACCAGCAACGACCCGATCGAGCTCGCCGGCGAGATCTGTCGGGATCGTGCGCGGATCACGGTCGTCGGCTCCGTCGCCATGGACGTCCCCCGGGAGATGTACTACCGGAAGGAGCTGGAGTTGCGGATCTCCCGCTCCTACGGCCCCGGGCGATACGACCCGGAGTACGAGGAGAAGGGGCACGACTACCCGATCGGCTACGTGCGCTGGACGGAGCGGCGGAACATGGAGGAGTTCCTCCGCCTCGTGAGCCGCGGCGTGGTGACTCCGGGCCGGCTGACGACGCACCGGTTCGCGGTGGACGAGGCCGCGAGCGCCTACGAGCTGGTCACGGGGAAGCGGCAGGAGCCGTTCCTCGGCATCCTCTTGACGTACGCGTCGGCGGCCGAGGGATCGACGGCGCCTACCGTGCGACTTCGGAGCCATGGAGTCCGGGGCCAACGCGTGCGTCTCGGCGTCGTCGGCGCGGGGAGCTTCGCTCGGTCCGTTCTGCTGCCCCGGCTCGCCCGGCGCTCCGACGTCGAGCTGGTCGGCGTTGCGACGGCCTCGCCCGTGAGCGCCAGGGCGTCCGGCGACCGCTTCGGCTTTCGGTACTGCACGACGGATGCGGCCGAGGTGATCTCGGATGGAGAGATCGACGCGGTCGTCGTGGCCACGCGGCATGGTTCGCACGCGCGCTACGCGGCGGCGGCGCTCCGGGCGGGGAAGGCGGTCTTTGTCGAGAAGCCGCTGGCGCTGGACGAGTCGGGGTTGGCCGAGGTGCTGAGCGCCCAGGCGGAAACCGGTGGTTTGCTCACGGTCGGGTTCAACCGCCGTTTCTCGCCACTATCGCGGACGCTGCGAGGCCTCTTCGAGGACGCCGGCAGCCTGGCGGTGAACTACCGGGTGAACGCCGGTCCGCTGCCGCCGAACCACTGGCTGCATGATCCCGCGGATGGAGGGGGGCGGATCATCGGAGAGGCATGTCACTTCATCGACCTCGTGCAGTACCTGACGGACGAGCTGCCGGTGGTCGTGCACGGCATCGCGATGGCGGCCGGGGCCGACGAGCCGCGTGATACGGTGCTCATCTCGATCGCCGGGAGCGGCGGGAGTGCGGCGACGATCGCCTACGTGTCCAACGGTGATCGCGCGTTTCCTAAGGAGCGCCTCGAGGTGTTCGGCGGCGGCGCGGTCGCCGTGCTCGAGGACTTCCGGTGGCTGACGCTGAGTCGCGGCGGGAAGCGCAGGTCGTGGAAGCCGAAGCGGCAGGAGAAGGGGTTCGATGAGGAGCTGAGTGCGTTTCTCGCGGCGTTGCGCGGGGGGGGCGAGCCTCCCATCCCGATCGCGTCGCTGGCGGCGACGACGAGGGCGACGTTCGCGGTCGAGGCCTCCCTGCGGATGGGTATGCCCGTCCGATTGGTGACCGAATAGTGTAGGTCCGCCGGCGCAATCACGAGCAAGGTGCCCCGTTGCGGGGCGGCGCCCGGGACCTTCCGGTCCGGGGC
>JADGHC010000376.1 GCA_019689655.1 Microbispora sp. | reverse complement strand
GGAGCTGCGGCCGAGCGACCGGCCCGAGGATTAGGCCGCGGGCGCCGACGCGCTCCGCTCAGCACCGCCCTCGGCCATGCCGATGCGGATGGCGAGCAGTAGTTCGGTGGCGGCCCAGCCCCCCGCGCCCATCTCGCGCGCCGCGGCGAGCGCGCCGGCGGTGTCGAGCGTCAGGCCGGCCATGGTGACCTCAGCGCAGGCGGTGCCGGCAGCCCAGCAGGCGTGGCCCTCAAGGCTGACGGGGGCTTGCGCGGCGTAGGGGCAGGCGTCGGCGCAGTCGCGGCCGAGGGCCGTACAGCCGCGGCAGTAGTCGGGCCCGCGGCCGAAGTGCCAGGCGGCGCGGGCCCTCAGCCGTTTCCCTCGGCGGCCACCACTGCGACCGGCGCCGTGGCGCGGTCCCAGAAGGCGGCGGCGATGTCGTCGAGGTCCATCAGGCGCTCGACGGCTTCGGGCGAGAGCGGCAGCGGCTTGCCGGCAGCATCGCCGACGCCCTCCCAGGCGGTGACGGCGTGGCGGGCGAGGGCCTTGACCAGGAAGGCGAAGGACAAGCCGCGCGACATGTCAGGGTCGAGGTCCGGGTCAGCGAGGCGGATCGCGGCGAGACGGCGCGCGGCGGCGGCCTGGGCGGCAGCCATGACGGCGGTGGTCATGGGCCGGATCTCCACGCGGACGCCGCGCGGCAGGTCGAGCCAGTACGGCTTCGCCGGAAGGTCGAGGGTGAGCATGTGTTCAATCTCCTCGGGATTCGCCTGTTTAAGGGCCAGTAGGGCGCCAGAAGCAGTTCTCAATAGCGGGCATGAATGCGGTGATACCTGACGTCCACCGAATCGTTTCTCTACATTACCGTTTGGCACTAATCTCGATACATACCGTCTTATGCGGCGCCCGCGAGATAGGCTGGATTCAATGAGGCAGTTGCAACTGGAACGGTCGGTTTGGTCCCTGGATGAGGCAAAGATGCTCGGCCGCCCTGGGGGATTTGGAGGCGTCCACCCTGGTACAGCGGAGGACGGGACGCCGGTCGCAATTAAAATCTTGAGACGCGATATCGGTGATGCCGCTCATCGCGAGCTTGAGTTCGCACGGGCGTTTGTCGGCCGGGCCACACAGCACGTCATGCCCGTCCTCGACTTTGGGCAAGATGCTGCCACGGGACAGTCGTGCATCGTGATGCCGCGAGCCGACATGAGCCTGAGAGACCGCCTCAACACGGGTGCGGCTCTGCAAGAGGCCGACGCTATTCAGGTCTTAGTCGAAATCGCGCGCGGTCTGCTCGAAGTCGAGGACTGGGTGCATCGCGACCTGAAGCCGGAGAATGTGCTTCGTTATCGCGATCGCTGGCAGATCGCGGATTTTGGGATCGCACGTCTCGCAGACGCCAGTACATCTCTCCGGACGCTAAAGGGGGCGCTGAGCCCACCTTACGCCGCTCCTGAGCAGTGGGACGGTCGGCGTGCGTCGCATGCGACTGACGTTTACGCGCTTGGTTGCATTGGGGCCGAGCTCCTGAGCGGAAGACCTCTGTATCCAGGCCCAGCCGTGGACGACTATGCGGAGCAACACCGGCGCATTTCCCCCCACATCACGGTTGGCTCGCCTCGGATTCGCAGTCTGCTGCTGCGGATGGTGGCGAAGCCGGCACCTGCTCGCCCCGACATTGAGGCAGTGGTAGCGGAGCTCACGTCCATTCAAGCTCGCCCCAATGGATCTGGGCCCGGTGCTGCGGCTCTCGGCGAAGCCGCCGCAGCCGTAGCGGATGCAACAGCTCGTGCGGAGGCGGCTCAAGCCGAGGCTGAGGCCAAACGAATCCAACGTGTACAGCTAGTTGCGCACGCGCTCACTGAGATCTCCTCCCTTGCCGAGAGACTCTCTGCCGAGATCAAGGAGTATGCCCCGCAGGCAAATATCCGATGGACCGGCAATAGCCCCGGGAGGTCGTGCGAGGTGGAGTTGGGATCTGGCAGATTGATCATAACAATGGGTCATTTCGCTAACATCCCACCCGATGCATTCGCGGACTGCGGATGGGATGTCGTCTGCGGCGACATCATAATCGTCGAGAGCCCAAGGTATACGAGGAGCGCATCGCTCTGGTACACGAACCTTGGTGGCGGCTCATATGGCTGGGTCGAAACGGCGTATTGGACTTTGTCGGGCGACTCCTCCAAGACGCCATGCTACTTGCCACCTGGGCGCGATGCCAACTTCGCTGCAGCACATGTGATGCACAGCTGGAATCTTGCCTATCCACCTCGCGCCATTGAGACAGAGGAGCAGGCAGACGCGTTTTGTCAGCGGTGGATGAACTTCCTGGGTCAGGCAGCTCGCGGCACTTTGGCCCATCCGGGCCGAATGCCGGAGGAGTAGTGCAACGGTCTGCGCTGGAGCTTGCTTCTCTAAACGAAGCTCATGGCGGTCCTTTGGACATCACGCATACTCCGTCCCGGCCTGCTGGTTCCGCAGCACGGCGGTCATCATGCGGGTCGCCGTGGCGTTGAACGCCGCCCGGAACTCGAAGCTCGCCTCGACGCCGGCCGGCCCTTCGACCGGGGTCTTCGCGAGTGCCAGGTAGACCTCGTGCAGCGTGAAGGTCAGGCTGCGGTTGGCGTCGATCATGTATGCGAAGGCGAACTCGGCCGGCGCGTTGTTCTGTGCCTGGGTCAGCAACGTGGTGTCCGCGAAGCGCGCGGTGATCTGGCCGGTGGCGCGCGCAATGCCAGGATCCACGCCTTCCACCTTCCGGTCGGCGCGGATGGTGCGGACCATCTCCATGCCGTTGGCGTAGGTAAGCCGCGCCCCGGTAACCTGGGCCAGCGCGGAGCCGTTGCGACTAATTGCCCCCTGCGCCTTGTGGAAGGCGGTGTAGGCGGCGCTGGTGGGCGTGCCGCCCGAGCTCGTGCCGCTGCGCGTTGAACCCTGTCCCATCAGCCCGAAGGTCGCCGTGGCGGGGCCGGTCGGCGAGAAGTCGATCTCCAGCGTGTCGGCCCGCACGCCGGTGCAGAGATCGTAGTTCGGCACGTCCGGATAGCCGATCTCGATGCTGTTCGAGGGCAGCGCGGCGGCGCCCGAGCCGAAGCTGTGGATGAAGTTCGGGCTGGTGCCGGTGGTGGTGGGCGCGCCTAGCAGCAGGCGCAGCCAGTGGCCGATGTTGTTGAGGTCGACCGGCACCACCGCCTGGCCCTGCACGGTGACGGTGTCGAGGAATGGTGCCGCCGGGTCGCGGCTGCTGCCGACGCCGATGACGTCGGCATCGAGCAGCGGCTGCTCGGCGCCGAGATCGCAGGACAGGAACGGCATGCGCAGCCAGTCGCCCGAGGGCGCGGTGCCGTAGGTCGCCTCGGGGATCATGAGCAGACGGCAATTGGCGCCGATGGCACGGGGCATCGGAGATCTCCGGGGTCAGCGGGGAGGAGAAGGATCAGGCCAGCGGTGAGCCGGCGACGGTGAAGAACAGCGCGACAGGGACGGAGGCAGCGCGGGCCGCGGCGGCACCCTCGAATTCGACGTCCTCGAAATCGGGTGCGCCGGGCTGTGCCCATTCCACCGCACCGCCGAGGGTGCGGTCGGCAGTGATCGCGGCGGCGATGTCCACCAGCAGCGCGTCGAGCAGGGCGGCACGCGCGGCCGGCGTGGCACCGGCGACGGTGACCTCGACCTCGGCGCGATGCTCGATCGTCCAGGCCAGCGGCGAGAGGATTGCCGTCTCCTCCACCGTCTCCCCATCGCGCAGGACCACCAGCCCGCCCGGCGGCAGGCGCTGCGGCACGGTCTCGCCACGCAGGATCAGCGGGGCCGGATTACGGGTGGTGAGTGCCGTCACCAGCTCGCCGTGCAACGCCGCGATCGCGGCCTCCCTCATGCTCATGGCGCCGCCCTCCCGCTCTGGTGCTCCCAGGCCGCGACGAAGCGCCCCGGGAGACGACGCAGGCCGCGCTCGGCGGCTCCCTTCACGTCGAGCCGCTTGGCGAGCTTCACCTGCGGCAGCAGCAGGAACATCGGCACCATGCCGCGCTGCAGCATGCCGCGCGCCCAGGCCTCGCGGCCCTTGCGATTGCCGGTGCCGATTTCGGTGAGGCCGCCGGCGATGAGCCGGGTGCGACGCCGCCGTCCGGTCTGTGTCCCCTGGCGCAGCGGCAGGCACCACACGAAGCCGCGGCCGGACTTGAAGGGGCGGAGAAAGGCCTGGCCGGAGGCGACCATCTGCGCCGGCGTGACTCGCATCCCCTTCTCACCACGACCGCGGTACCCCCGCGCCGCGTTGAAGCCGGTCGGGATGGCGAGGAACTTGCGCCCGCCCTTGGCACGGATCAGCGCGCCGCGCTCGAAGGCGTCGATGACGTTCGGCACCTTGGTCCAGACCAGCCCGGCGGGACGGAGCGACTGCCCAGCGCGGGGAAAGACCTGCGAACGCCAGGCATTGGCGATCCCCCGCGCATTGCCACCGAAGCTGCTGGTCACCTGTCGGCGCAGCTCCTGCTTGACCTGCTCGGTCTCGGCGCGGATCGCCGTCATCGCCGCGCGCTCGCCGGCACGGACCTCCGCCGCCAGGACCTGCCGCAGGTCACCGACGATGCGGGCGGCGAGCTTCACGATCCGCTGCCAGGCGGCAGGCCGGCGCGGTGGCGGATGATGGCGACGGCGAGGTCATGCAGCGCCGCCTGGCCGAGGTAGCCGAACACGAAGGCGAACAGGAACCGGCCGTACTCGTTGAACTCGAGAAAGCCGCCGAGCGCATAGCCGGCGCTGCCAACCAGCGCGGCGGAGGGGACTTCCCAGGCCAGGCACCAGCCGAAGCGCCGGCGCTCGGGGTTGTTCCAGCGCACGAAGCCGCCGGCGAGGCCGGCTGCGGCACCGAGCAGCAGATCGCGCAGCATCTCTAGCAGGGTGAGGGTGGTCTGCGGCATGGCACGCTCCTATCGCTGGCAGAGCACGCGCCAAGCGGTGCCGGAGGCATCGCGCTCGGCGTGGCTGACGGTGAGCAGGTCGAGGCCAAGGGCGAAGCTGTCGCCAGCGGCGAGGTCAGGCAGCGTGGCGATGGCGACCGAGAGGATGTCGGTGGCCGAGAGGATCTCGGTGCCGAAGGCGTCGGCGATACGGTCTGGCGAGGAACGCAGGACGCGGAGGGCAACCGGCGCGCCCGAGCCACCCCGCCGGTAGACAGCGTCGGTGCCCAGGTTCGGGTCGGCGACCAACACCGCCATTGCGTCGGCGAAGGCGTTCACTGCTCGCCCCCGTCGGCGGGGTTCAGCCGACGCACCGCGGCGAGCCGCCCGGCGCAGTCGGCATGGGCGGCGTCATAGGCGAGCAGCAGCTCCGCCACCTGGCCCTGGGTCAGGCGATCCGAAACAGGCAGCGTCGGCGCCTCCGCGCAGACCAGCAGCACGTCAGGGAGACGGAGCGGCAGCAGCCGGATCTCCGGCGGCGCGGCCGGCGCGCAGGCGGTCGACAGCATCGCGCAGCACAGGGGCAGCGCTCGTTGCGTGGCTCGGGTCACGGCGCAGAGCCTCCAGGTTGGCACCGAGGCGCGCCGCCTGAGCATGGGCACGCTCGGCTTCGTCAGTCAGCGCCGCGATATGGCGGGCGTGCTCGGCCATGGCCTGCGCGAGCGCGGCCGCATTGGCCTCGGCAGTGTGCGTGGCTGTCGCGGCATCCAGACGGGCGGCGTCACGCTGGGCGCGGAAGTGCCAGGCGGACAGCGCGGCCATGGCGCAGGCCGCCGCCAGGCCGATCGGCAGCGCATGCCGGCTGAGCAGCGCGAGGATTGCTGCGCCCATCAGGAATAGGCCTTGCGGTCGAGCTCGAAGTGCGGCCCGTCCCGGAAGGAGGTCCAGTCGCCGCCCCAGACGATCGGCACACCGAGCTCCTTCGCCGCGGCCTTCATCGCGGCGCCGAGCTGCTCGTACAGCGGCCAGTCCCAGCGGATCTCGCCTTGCTCGACCGCGCCGTCGCCGTCGTCGAGCCAGTAGGCGAGATCGACGGCGTGGCCGGTGAGGTGCCGGCTGTTCATGGTGCGCGACGCCCCGATCGCGACGAGGCGGGCCTGGCGCTCGCGGGACCGCAGCCCCTCGGTGACAATGAAGGGCACTGCCTGACGGGCCCGTTCGACGACGCGCACCAGGTCGCGATTCACGCCCGCGAGGCGCGCGCGGTCGCGCGGCAGCAGCGCGGCCATCACGCCCCTGCGGCCGGCACGCGGGCGAGCATCACCCGCACCGTGGCGTCCGATGCCGCGGCTGCCATGGTCGCGA
>JADGHC010000375.1 GCA_019689655.1 Microbispora sp. | reverse complement strand
CGGCGGCGCGGTGATGGCCGACGCCTCCCTGAACCGTCGCATGACGGTGCGCCTCGGGCCCAGCGTCGCCTATGCCCAGATCGGCATCGTCGGCTTCGACGGGCAGATCGAGCTCGAGGCGCTGCGGCTCTATGGCCTGCCCGAGCACGCCCCGGCGCTGCTCTGCGGCACGCCCGCCCTGCCGGTGGGGCAGCGGGAGTTCGCGGCCGAGGTCACCTGGGATCTGCCGAACCTGGCGCCGGGCGCGACCAGCCTGCTCGATGTAATGGTGACCGGCTGCCGGCAGGGCGATCTGGCCGACGCGGCGCTGGCCTCCTCGACCCGCTTCATCGAGCTCGATGCTGCCGCCTGGACCAACAACACGGTTCGGGTGATGGCGCGCAACATCTCGCCCTCGGCCACCTTCGACCTCGGCTCGGCAACGCTCTCCGTGGCAGTGACGAAGCGGCGGATCCCATAACCGCTCCGGCCGGCGGGAGAAAGCGTGCGAACGGTCCTGCACTGCCCCCTCCGACCGCGCTTACCGCAGCACACGAGCCCCAGCCGGCTCTCCAGCCTCTAGGCGGGGTCGCTCCCATTCCCACCACCACGCACGATCCGCCCCGCGCAGCACCTTCCACGCTCCCCGCAAAAGGCTACTGGCTCCCCGAACGCGGGTTGAGCACGTCATTCAGCCCGTCGCCCGCAAGGTTGATGGACATGACCGTGAGCGCGATCGCGGCCCCGGGGAGCGCTGTCAGGTACCATGCGGTGCGGAGCAACTGGCGGCCGTCGCCGATCATGCTGCCCCAGCTCACCAGGTTGGGGTCGCCCAGGTTGAGGAAGGAGAGCCCTGCCTCCGTCAGAATGGCGTTGGCGACCATCACCGAAGTCGTGACCACGATCGGGGGTAGCGCGTTCGGCAGGATGTGCCGGACGATGATGCGCGACGGCCTCGCGCCCGAGACAAGTGCTGCGGCGACGAAATCCGCGCTGCGCAGGCTTCGGAACTGCGCGCGTACCAGCCGCGCCACCGTGGGCCAGGAGGCCACGCCGATCGCCAGCGCGATGGCGGGCGCCGAAGGTTCGCGGATCGAGACGAGGACAATGACCAGCAGGAAGGTCGGCACCGTCTGGAACAGCTCGGTGATCCGGACGAGGAGGTTGTCCACCCAGCCACCGCAATAGCCGGCCAGCGCCCCGACTGCAGTGCCGATCATCAGCCCGATCGCTGCTGCGCTGATGCCCATCAGCAGCGAGACCCGCGCCCCATGCGCGAGGCCGGCAGCCATGTCGCGTCCAAGGCTGTCGGTGCCGAGAGGGAAGGCGGGGTCTTCGCCCGGCCAGAGTGTCGGCATGGCGACCATGTCCAGCGGGTCGCCCGGGAAGAGCCAGGGGGCCGCGATAGCCACGAGCGCCACGACGCCGAGGATCCCCATGCCTGCGACGAAGGACAGGTTGCGCAGCACAGAGCGCAGCACCCGGTGGCGCTGCCAGAAACTATCGGGCTCCATGTCAGGGCGCTTCGGTGCGGGGGTCAATCCAGGCGTGCAGCAGGTCGACGGCGACATTGGTGACGATCACGAGCATCGAGGAGAGCAGCAGCACACCGAGCAGCACGTTGAAGTCGCGTCCTGTCACGGCCTCCAGTGCAAGCCGACCCATTCCGGGCCAGCTGAAGACCGTCTCCACCACCACCGCACCACCGAGCAGGTTGCCGAGATGCATCCCGGCAACAGTTGTCACAGGGATCAGCGCGTTCCGAAGCGCGTGCCTGGTCTGGACAACGAAGGGCGAAAGCCCCTTTGCGACCGCAGTGCGGATGTAGTCCTGCCGCAGCACCTCGAGCAGCGCCGCACGGGTGAGGCGCGCATAGACCGCGATGAAGAAGGACGCCATGGCGAATGCCGGCAGCACCAGGTACGGCACACGGTCCCGCAGGACGCCGAGGCCTGTCGGGGTGGTGCCGATGGTCATGCTGCCGCCGCTCGGTAGCCAGCCGAGCTGCACGGAAAACAGCACGATCGCCATCAGCCCGACCCAGAAACCTGGTGTCGAGTAGAAGAACAGCACGACCACCTGCAGCACCCGGTCCGGCCAGCGCCCGGCATAGATCGCCATCACCGAGCCCGCGGCAATGCCGAGGCCGAGCGCGAGGCCGAGCGCCGTGAGCATCAGCACCAGCGTATTGGGCAGCCGCTCCAGGATGAGGTGGGAGACCGGCGTGCCGAAGCGCGTCGAGGATCCCAAGTCGAACTGCGCCACGTGCCACAGGTACCGCCCTAGCTGCGTCAGGATCGGATCGTCCAGCCCAGCGCGGCCGCGGATCGCGGCCAGCGTCTCCTTCGTGGCCGAACCGGACTCTGCGGCCAGCACGTCCGCGACATCGCCCGGCATCAGCTGCAGCAGCAGGAAGCATAGGACGATGATGCCGAAGATTGTCGGAACGGCCTGCACGACGGTCCGGCGCAGCGCCTTGCCTGTGCGGTAGGCAACGCTCATGCGGCGCTTCCGTCACGCATCGACATAGGCATCCGCCAGGCTGGCCTCGATGCCGTTGGCCGTCAGCGAGTGGTCGTGGACGCGCTTGTTGTGGATGGTCAGGAAGGCCGGCGAGGCGATGTTGATGTCCGGCACCTCGACCGCGACGATGCGCTGGAACTCGCGGAACAGCGCGGCTCGCCGGGCGCGGTCATTCTCGACCGCCGCCTCCTCCAGTAGCCGGTCCACCTCAGGATTGGCGTAGTGCGTGCAGTTGGAGAAGGGCACGCCACGGATGAAGTTCTTCGACCAGTAGGTGCGCTGCACGCCGACTGTGGGGTCGAACAGGTTGCTCAACCCATTGGTGGTGAAGGCGAAGTCGCGCTCCGTGTAGACGCGCTTCACGAAGCTGCCGGTGTCCTGGGCGCGAATGTCGACCGCGATGCCGATGCGGCCGAGCGTCGCCCGCAGGATGTCGCACAGCCGCCGCGCCTCGTCGAGCACGGGGTTGAAGTCGAGCGGCACGCGGAACCGGGTGCGGTTGGCGCCGCGGCGGAGGCCCGCCTCATCCAGCAGCCGCTCGGCCGCGGCGAGGTCGAAGGGATAGGGCGACGGGGTGGGATCGTGGAACTCCCGCAGCCCCGGCGCGATCGGCGAGGCGCAGGGCTCCGCGTTGCCGAAGAATGCGACCCGCGCGATGAGCTCGCGGTCGATGGCGTGCGCCACCGCCTGCCGCACCTTGAGGTGGCGGAAATACTCGTTGTCGAGGTTGAACTCGAGCTTGGTGACGTTGAAGGAGTAGCTGTTCCCCTTCGTCTCGAAGCGCAGGTCCGGGTGACGGCGCAGCCGCTCCACATCCGCGAGCCCGACCGGCGTGCGGTAGCCGAGATCTACCTGTCCCGTTTCGAAGGCAGCCGAACGCGCCGCGGCGTCGGGGATGAAGCGGATGATGAGCTGGTCGAGGTAGGGTTTGGGCGAATCCCAGTAGTTTGGGTTGCGCTCGTAGATCACGTGACTGCCACGCACCCATTCCTTGAAGACGAAGGGACCGGTGCCGATGGGGGCCGCGTTGTTCGGGTTGGAGGTCGGATCGGTTCCCTCGTAGATGTGCTTCGGGAGGATGGGCGTCTCGGCGCCCGCGAGCGCCTTGATCAGGTATGGCGCCGGCTTGGCCAGGCGCAGCTCCGCCGTCAGCGGGTCGGGCGTCAGCACCTCGGTCAGGTTGGCGAAGGTGCTGCGGCCGCGCGGATGCACCTGCTTCAGCAGCAGCAGCGAAAAGGCGACATCGGCGGAGGTGAAATCCCTCCCGTCATGCCATTTCACGCCCGGGCGGAGCCTGAAGGCATAGCGGAGGCCGTCCGGCGAGACGCTCCATTCCGTCGCCAGTTCCGGCTGGGGGTTCAGATCGAAGTCGTACCGCAGCAGCCCCTCTGTCACCTTGCCGGAGACGCTGAGCGTCGGCGTGACGACGGTGGTGGCGGCGACGAGCGCGGTCGGCTCGCTGGACAGTGCAATGGTCAGCGTGCCGCCGTGCCGGGGCTCGGCGCGCAGTCCGCGTGGCGCGAGAGCCAGGGCGGAACCCCCAAGTAAAGCAAGGCGGCGGGTCACGGGCAGGCCGATCGGTGCATTCCGGCCGGCGTCATGGATAATGCCCATCTGGCTTGTCTTCCTTCAGCGTACAGGCAGCGTCGTCAGGAGCGCAGCCGGGAGGTCTCTGGCCTGACGGCCGGGCATGGCGGCAAACACAGCCACGCGAGCATGCGCTGGGATCCTTCGTGGATTTGCACGAAGGACGCGCCGCATGGGCGCAACGTGTCAGCACGACGGACCTCGTAACCCTCTAATTGCACCCGGCCCCGCGCGACATTGTCGGACCATGGGCCGCGCCTCGCTGCGCACCCTAACGCACGCCGGCAGGTCGTCAATGCGTGCGAGAAAAATACGATATGTGATCGTTTTTTCTGGGGCGGAACACCGAGAGTGCCGCTCATGTTCCAGGTTGCCGATCGGCAAGCTGCAGAGCGCGCCAGGGCAAATACAAAGCGCGCCCTGGATGCCTACCTGGAGGCCGAGCCAAGGCGCAACGCACCGAAATTTTGCGATTCTCATTCGTGGTGGATTGACATCATGCTCATCTAGTGAGTAGATTTCCATATGGCCCGACTCATAAGAGGAATTATGAAGCGTCGCGCACTGCCGCTCCTGCCGCACGATCGCTCACATGGCGCCCGCTGTCGTCAGCGAGCCAGGTTGCGTCTGGCGGTCGCCCCGGGCTGTTGCTGCCCCTGAGCTCCGACCGATCCCGACCACACCCATCCTTTCATGACGGAGTATCCGGCATGTCCACCTCAGCCGACATTGCCGTTCAGCCGGCGCATGTGCAGGCCGCCACAAGCCGACGTCACGCTGTTCGCCTGCCAAGAATCGGTCACTTGCGGCGCTTCCTGGTGCCGGTGCTGCTGGTCGTGGTCTGGCAGGCCGCAGCGCAGGCAGGGCTGATCTCGACACGCCTGCTGGCGCCGCCGCTTGACATCGCTGCGGCGGCTTGGACCCTGACGGTGTCGGGCGAGCTGCCCTATCACCTGCTCGTCTCGTTGCAACGCGTGGCGGTCGGTCTCGCCATCGCGATCGTCGCCGGTGTCACGCTCGGCCTGACTGCCGGGCTATCGAAGCTCGGCGAGGATGCGGTCGACGCCACCATGCAGATGCTCCGTGCGCTGCCCTTCCTGGCGCTGGTGCCGCTGTTCATCCTCTGGTTCGGCATCGGGGAGGTGACGAAGATCGCCCTGGTCGCGCTGGGCGCCACCTTCCCGATCTACCTGACCCTGTTCGGCGGCATTCGCGGCGTGGATCCGAAGTTGCTGGAGGCGGGCCGCATCCTCGGCCTGGACCGTGCCGGCCAGATCCGCCACATCATCCTGCCCGGAGCACTCCCGCAAGCCCTGGTCGGCCTGCGCTACGGGCTCGGCACCGCCTGGCTGAGCCTGGTCGTCGGCGAGCAGATCAACGCCACGGCGGGGATCGGCTTCCTGGTGATGGATGCGCGCGAGTTCCTGCGCACGGACATCATCCTGGTCGGTCTCCTCGTCTACGCGCTGCTCGGCCTCGGCGCCGACCAGCTGGTTCGCATCCTCGAGCGCCGTGCCCTTGCCTGGCGGCCCTCCCTGGTCCGGGAATCCTGAGCCATGCCCCAATCCGTTGTCGCGCTGCGGGCGCTCACCCGCCGGTTCCACGGCCCGGACGTCCCGCCGGTCCTGGACCGCATTGATCTCAACATTGCTCAGGGGGAGTTCGTCGCGCTGCTCGGGCGCAGCGGCTCCGGCAAGACGACCTTGCTGCGCACCCTGGCCGGGCTCGATCCGGTGACGGAGGGCGCGGCCAGGCTGCCGGAACGCCGCGCGGTGGTGTTCCAGGAGCCGCGCCTGATGCCCTGGAAGCGGGTCTGGCGCAATGTGGCGCTCGGCCTGCCGGGTGAGGCCCGGACCGTCCGGGAGCGCGCGCTGACCGCCCTGCGGGAGGTGGAGCTCTCGCACCGGGCCGAGGCCTGGCCCCTGACCCTGTCGGGAGGCGAAGCGCAGCGCACCGGCCTCGCCCGCGCCCTGGTGCGGGAGCCGGAGCTCCTGCTCCTCGACGAACCCTTCGCCTCGCTCGATGCGCTGACGCGCCTGCGCATGCAGTCGCTCGTGGCCGAGCTGTGGCAGGCGCACCGCCCCGCCGTGCTGCTGGTGACGCATGACGTGGAGGAGGCCCTGCTGCTCGCGGACCGCGTCCTGGTGCTGGCGCATGGCCGC
>JADGHC010000374.1 GCA_019689655.1 Microbispora sp. | reverse complement strand
CGCCGCCGGCGGCGGCCGCGCGGCCGGCGCCCCCCCCCCCCCGCCCCCACCACCCGCGGCGTGTCATGGACCCGCCGCGGCACCTCATCGGAAGGACCACCCATGAAGGCATACCCCCGCACGGCCGCGCTCGCCCTCGCCGTGCTGCTCGGCGCGGCCGGCTGCGCCAAGGCGGAGGCCCCGGACACCACGGCCGCCGGCGGCGCGGCGGCCGCGCAGCAGCAGGTGGTGCGGACCCCGGCGGGCTCGGCCGGTCCGACCTGCACGCTGGAGCAGTTCGGCGGCACGAAGTTCGACCTGAAGACCGCCACGGTCGGCTTCTCCCAGTCGGAGAAGGAGGCCAACCCCTTCCGCATCGCGGAGACCAAGTCCATCAAGGACGAGGCGGCCAAGCTCGGCATCACCGACCTCAAGGTCACCAACGCGCAGTCGCAGTTCTCCAAGCAGATCACCGACGTGCAGCAGCTCATCGCCCAGGGCGTGAAGCTGCTGATCATCGCGCCGCTGAACTCCGACGGCTGGGAGCCGGTGCTCCAGCAGGCCGCCGCGAAGAAGATCCCCATCATCACGGTCGACCGCAAGATCAACGCCAAGCCGTGCAGCGACTACCTGACGTTCATCGGCTCGGACTTCTACGAGCAGGGCAAGCGGGCCGCCGACCAGATGATCAAGGCGCTCGGCGGCACGGGCAAGGTGGCGATCCTGCTCGGCGCGCCGGGCAACAACGTCACCACCGAGCGCACCAACGGCTTCAAGGACCGGATCAAGGAGAAGGCGCCCGGCATCCAGATCTCCTTCGAGCAGACCGGTGAGTTCGCCCGGGAGAAGGGCCAGCAGGTCACCGAGCAGCTCATCCAGTCCAACCCCGACATCAACGGCATCTACGCCGAGAACGACGAGATGGCGCTGGGCGCGGTCACGGCGCTGAAGGGCGCGGGCAAGGAGCCCGGGGCCATCAAGATCGTCTCGGTCGACGGCACCCGCAGTGCGGTGCAGGCCATCGCCGACGGCTGGCTGCAGGCGGTCGTCGAGTCCAACCCGAGGTTCGGGCCGCTCGCGTTCGAGACCGCGCAGAAGTTCCTGGACGGCCAGCCGATCCCGGACAAGGTCATCATCTCCGACCGCGAGTACGACAGCTCCAACGCCGAGGCCTCCCTCGGCGAGGCGTACTGACCCGCGAAGGCCGCGCGGACGTCCGCGCACGGGCCGCGCGCACCCGCGTACGACGGCGGGCCGCGCGCGGCGCCGTGCGGGCGCCCGCGTACGGAACCGCCTTGCGCGCGCACGCGCGTGAAAGGCCCGCCCGAGGAAGGGAACTCATTGAGCCAGTCCGCTGCACCGGTGCTCGAGGCCAGGCAGATCAGCAAGCGCTTTCCCGGCGTGGTGGCCCTCGACGGCGTGTCCCTCGCCCTGTTCCCCGGCGAGGTGCACGCCCTCGTGGGCGAGAACGGCGCGGGCAAATCCACGCTGATCAAGGTCTTCACCGGCGTCCACCGCCCGGACGGCGGTGAGCTGATCTACAACGGGTCGCCGGTGGCCTTCGGTACGCCGCTCGACGCCCAGCGCGCCGGGATCTCGACCATCTATCAGGAGGTCAACCTCGTCCCGATGATGAGCGTGGCCCGCAACCTGATGCTGGGGCGCGAGCCGCGCGGCCGTCTGGGCGTCATCGACACCGCCGCGATGTACCGCGAGGCGGAGCGGATCCTCGCCGGATACGGCGTCGTCACCGACGTGCGCCGCCCGCTGCGCACCCTCGGCATGGGCGTCCAGCAGATGGTCGCCCTGGCCAGGGCGGTGGCGATCGACGCCCGCGTGGTCATCATGGACGAGCCCACCTCGTCCCTGGAGCCGCGCGAGGTCGAGACGTTGTTCTCGGTCATCGGGAAGCTGAAGGACGACGGCATCGCCGTCGTCTACGTCAGCCACCGCCTCGACGAGCTGTACGAGGTGTGCGACCGGGTGACCGTGCTGCGCGACGGGCGGGTCGCGCACACGGGCCCGCTCGCCGGGCTCGAACGGCTCAAGCTCATCTCCCTCATGCTGGGCCGCGACCTCGACGAGGTCAAAAGCGGCGGCCTGACCCGGTTCTCCCGGGACCGCCGGCGCGCCCGGGAGCGGGACGGCGCCCCGCCCGCCGTACGGGCCGAGGGGCTGACCCGGCGGCAGGTGCTGCGCGGGGTGGACGTCTCGGTGTGGCCGGGGGAGGTCGTCGGGCTCGGCGGGCTGCTGGGCGCGGGGCGCAGCGAGACGGCCAAGGCCATCGTCGGCGCGCTCCCGCTGGACGCGGGCCGGGTGCTCGTCGCCGGCCTGCCCCTGCGCACCGGATCGACCACGGCGGCGGTCCGGGCCGGGGTCGCACTGCTGCCCGAGGACCGCAAGGCCGAGGGCATCATCCCGGAGCTGTCGGTCCGGGAGAACATCGCGCTCGCCGCGCTGCCGTCGCTGTCGCGGGCCGGCGTCGTCTCCGACGCGAAGATCGACAAGGTCGTCGAGGTGTTCATGCGCCGGCTCAGGATCAAGGCGGCCTCGCCGCACCAGCCGGTGCAGGAGCTGTCCGGCGGCAACCAGCAGAAGGTCCTGCTCGCGCGGTGGCTCGCCATCCGGCCCAAGATCCTGCTGCTGGACGAGCCCACCCGCGGCATCGACGTGGGCGCCAAGGCCGAGGTGCAGGCCCTCGTGGACGAGCTGGCCGAGGAGGGCCTGGGCGTGTTACTGATCTCGTCTGACCTGGAGGAGCTGGTGGAGGGCGCCGACCGGATCCTGGTGCTGCGCGAGGGCGCGGTCGTCGGCGAGCTGTCCGGCGACGACGTCACCGAGGACAAGATCATGGCGTCCATCGCCGAACGAGGAGCGGAGTCCGATGGCTGAAGCGGTCGCACCGTCCGGGCGGCGGGTGCTCGCCTGGGCCCAGGAGTACGGCGTCTACGCCGCCGTCGGCGTCCTGCTGCTGTTCAACGTGCTGTTCACCCCCCACTTCCTGGACGTGGCGAACTTCCGTACGCAGCTCGTGCAGGTCGCCCCGATCGTGATCGTGTCGCTGGGCATGGCGCTGGTCATCGGCACGCAGGGCATCGACCTGTCGGTCGGCTCGGTCATGGCGCTGGCCGCCGCGCTCGTCGCGCTCTACCTCGGGTACGGCGCGTGGCCCGCGCTGCTCGTCGCCCTCGTCGGCGGGGCGGTGTCCGGGACGGCGGGCGGCGCGCTGGTCGCCTACGTGGGCGTGCAGCCGATCGTGGCCACGCTCGCGCTGCTGGTCGGCGTCCGGGGCCTGGCCAACGTGCTCGTGCCGCAGCTCGTCGAGTTCCGCAACCCCGACCTGATCGCGCTCGGCAGCAGCTCGCTGTACGGCGTGCCGGTGATCGTGGTCATCGCGGCCGTGCTGACGCTGCTGATGGCGTTCGTGGTGCGCAGGACCACGTTCGGCAGGCAGGTGGTCGCGATCGGCGGCAACCGCGCGGCCAGCGAGCTGTCCGGGCTGCCCGTCCGCCGGGTGCTGCTGCTGGTCTACGTGGTCTCCGGGGTGCTGGCCGCGCTGGCCGGGGTGCTCGCGACCGCGCGGCTGCAGGCGAGCGACCCGACCTCGCTCGGCCTGTTCATCGAGCTGTCGGCCATCACCGCGGTGGTGGTGGGCGGCACGCCGCTGAGCGGCGGGCGGATCCGGGTGCTCAGCACGGTCATGGGCGCGCTGCTCATGCAGCTGCTGTCGGCCACCCTCATCAAGCACAACCTGCCGCAGTCGTGGACGCAGATCGTGCAGGCGGTCATCATCCTGGCCGCCGTTTACGCCACCAGGGAGCGAGGAACCCGATGACCGGATCGCCCGGACGCGAGCAGGTGAGCCGCGTCCTCCAGCAGCACGGGGCGCTGATGGTGCTGGCGGCGCTGGTGATCGCCGGCAGCCTCGCCTTCGACTTCTTCGCCACCGCGGGCAACGCCGCCAGCATCCTGGTCTCCTCGTCGTTCACCGCGATCATCGCCATCGGCATGACCTTTGTGATCATCAGCGGCGGCATCGACCTGTCGGTCGGCTCGCTGTTCGTGTTCGGCGGGGTCCTCGCGGCGTACGGCTCGCAGTACGGGCTGTTCGTCGCGCTGGCGCTGCCCTTGGCCGCGTGCGGATTGGTGGGGCTGCTCCAGGGGCTGCTCATCGCCAGGACCGGGATGGCGCCGTTCATCGTCACCCTGGCCGGGCTGCTGGGCGTACGCGGGCTGATGCTGGCGATCTCCGACGAGGGCGCCACCACCTACCTGGTGAAGGACTCCGCGTTCGCGCGGCTCGGCCAGGGCGGGGTGTTCGGCCTGACCTGGCCGGTCTACATCACCGCGATCCTGGCGGTGGCCGCCATGGTCCTGCTGCAGCGTACGGCGTTCGGCCAGAACGTCTACGCGGTCGGCGGCAACGAGCAGGGGGCCGCGCTGATGGGCGTGCCGGTGGCCCGCACGAAGGTCTACGTCTACCTGATGTCGGGCCTGCTCGCGGGCCTCGCCGGGGTGCTGAACGCGGCCCGGCTCTCCTCCGGCGTCACGATCCTCGGCATCGGCCTGGAGCTCGACGTGATCGCCGCGGTGGTGATCGGCGGCACGCTGCTGACCGGGGGAGCGGGCGGAATCACCGGGACCATCGCCGGGGTGCTGCTGCTCGGGGTGATCCAGAGCCTGATCAACCAGGTGGGCAACCTGACCTCGGCCTTCCAGCAGGTGGTCAGCGGCCTGTTCCTCGCCCTGGTCGTGGTCGCCCAGCGGCTGCTCGGGCGGGCCCAACGGCTCGGTTGACCCGGCCCGCGGCCGGCGCGCCGAGGGATCCTCAGGGACCGGTAGGGGAAACCCTCGGGTGTTTCCCGGAGGCGCGCGGAGCCGGGGCCGGGGTTAACTGCGGCCCGTGATCGCACAACCATCGACAACGAGTGAGGAGGGGCTGCGGCCGGCGGTTCGCCGGCGGTCGCGGCTGGTGACCTTCCTGGCCGTGGCGGCCGTCACCGCCGGGGCGGGAGTGTGCGGCCTGGCCGCGCTGCTGGCGGTCGCCGCGGTCACCTCCACGCCGATGCTGTTCCTGACCGCCGCCATGGCGGTCTTCCTGGCGGCCGGTTACGCCGGTGCCGCGCTCGTCACGGCCAGGCGGGTGCCGCCCGGGCGCCGGCGCAGGGCACGATGGGTGGCGTTCGCGGCCGGTTCGCTGCTGCCCGGAGCCCTGTTCGCCTGGGCGGCCCTGACGCCCGCCGCGCCGCCGGCCGCCACCGCCCTGCCGGGTGCCTCGACGGTCCCGGTGTCCACCGGGTCCAGGCTCACCGTGATCAAGCTGCCCGCCCGTGGGACGGCGAGCCGCACGCCGGTCATCGTCGTGCACGGCGGCCCCGGCGTGCCGGAACTGCAGGACAACGCCGACGCGTTCGACTTCCTCACCCGCCAGGGCTTCGACGTCTACCTCTACGCGCAGCTCGGCACCGACGGCTCGTCCCGCCTGGACGACCCGCGCGGCTACACCCGCGAGCGCGCGGTGGCGGACCTGGAGGCCCTGCGCAGCCGGCTCGGACTGCCCAAGGTCATCCTCATCGGCCACTCGAACGGCGGCGAGATCGCCGCGCGATACCTCGCCGCCCATCCCGATCGTGTCGCCGAGCTGGTGCTGACCTCACCCGGGCCGCTGGATCCGGATGACACCAGCGTCAACCTGGTCCGCGCCCGGCTCGACCCGGCCGCGACGGCGCGGCTCTACGGCACCGTGATGCAGCCGCGCCCGCTGCTCGGCTACCTCCTGCTGCAGGTCAACCCGTCGGCGGCGCACGCGTTCCTGCCCGACGCCGAGGCCGACGCCCGCAACGACGTGGTGCTGGAGCTGACCCGGCCGGCGTTGTACTGCCGGGGCGCGGCGCTCCCGGAACGGCCCGTACGCGGCACCGGCTTCTACGCGATGCAGTACCCGCAGTCGGCGACCGCACCCCGGCCCAGCGACCCGCGCCCGGCGCTGAACGGCCTTCCCACGCCCACATTGATCATCAAGGGCTCCTGCGACTACCTGTCCTGGCGCTCGGCCACCACGTACCGCGATCTGCTGCCGAACTCCCGGCTGATCTACGTGGAGGGCGTCGGCCACAACCTCTACCACGATGGGAACGAGACGGTGGTGGCCGCCGTCACGGCGTTCCTCAACCACCGGCCCTTGCCCGTTCCGGCGTACACCGCCGACGCGCCGCCGCCGGACTACGAGGGTCCGCGATGACCGGGCGCGAGGTGCGGCGGGGGGGCCGGGGGCCCCCCCCCCCCCC
>JADGHC010000373.1 GCA_019689655.1 Microbispora sp. | reverse complement strand
CTGTCGCTGTCGGTCCTCGTGAGCGGCACGGCCTGCCCGGGCACGTCCGGCTGACTCCGGCCCACGCACTCGGGCCCACGCACTCGGGCCCACGCACTCCGGCCACGCCCCCGGCCGGGGGGAAAGCGCCCGGGGGCGGGCCGGTGCGTGCGCCGTCAGCAGATCTTGTGGATCCAGTGGTGGGTGTCGGGGCGGGTGCCGTACTGGATGCCCACGAGCTCCTCGCGGATCCTCATCGTGACCGGCCCGGGGGTGCCGTCGCCGACGATCCAGCTCCGGTCGACGCCCTTGACCGAGCCCACGGGGGTGACCACGGCGGCGGTGCCGCAGGCGAAGACCTCGGTGAGCTCGCCGGACTCGCAGCCCGCCTGCCACTCGTCGATGGAGATCTTGCCTTCCTCGGCCGTGTAGCCCAGCTCGCCGGCGAGGCTGAGGATCGAGTCGCGGGTGACGCCGGGCAGCAGCGTCCCGGTGAGCGCCGGGGTGACCAGGCGGTCGCCGAAGACGAAGAACAGGTTCATCCCGCCCATCTCCTCGACCCACCGGTGCTCGAACGCGTCGAGCCAGACGACCTGGTCGCAGCCCTCCTGCACGGCCTGCCGCTGCGCCACGAACGCGGCCGCGTAGTTGCCGCCGCACTTGGCGAACCCGGTGCCGCCGGGCGCGGCGCGGGTGTACTCGGTGGACAGCCAGACCGAGACCGGTTTGAGGCCGCCGGTGAAGTACGACGCGGCCGGCGAGGCGATCACCATGTACTTGTAGGTCTGCGAGGGATGGTTCACCCCGAGGGCGGGCTGTGTGGCGATCATGAAGGGGCGCAGGTAGAGGCTGTGGCCCTCGGTGGTCGGCACCCACTCGCGGTCGGTCTGCACGAGGAGTTCGAGCGACTCGACAAACGTCTCCTCGGGCAGCTCCGGCATCGCCATCCGCCGCGCGGACTGGTTGAACCGCGCCGCGTTCGCGTACGGCCGGAAGGCGACGATCGAGCCGTTCGCCTGCCGGTAGGCCTTGAGCCCTTCGAACAGCTCCTGGGCGTAGTGGAACACCGCCGTGGCGGGGTCGAGGACGAGCGGGCCGTACGGCTGGAGCTTCGCGTCGTGCCAGCCCACCCCCTCGGTCCAGTCGATGGAGATCATGTGGTCGGTGAAGACCTGGCCGAATCCGGGGCTCGCCAGCACCTGCTCGCGCTCGGCCGCACTACGGGCCTGCGGGTTGAGCTGCACGTCGAACCGGAGATGGGTGGTCATGGCGAGGTCCTTCTCTCTTCGTCGTCGTAGTAATTGTGCGACGAGTCGGCTAAGGGAAAACTAGGGCATTTCGCAGGTATGAAAAAGCGCATGACGGCCCAAACCGGGCCGCCATGCGCGTGAGGTCGGGATGAGCGGCCGGAATCAGCCGGCTACTCGGGCGGCGATGTCGTCGCCGATCTCGCGGGTGGAGCGTGCCGCCCACGCGCCCTGGCGCTCCAGCAGGTCGTCGGCCACGGCCTGCTCGACGCGGGATGCCGCCTCGGTGTGACCGAGGTGGTCGAGGAGCATGGCGACCGACAGGATCGTGGCGGTCGGGTCGGCCTTGCCCTGGCCCGCGATGTCCGGCGCGCTGCCGTGGACGGGCTCGAACATGGACGGCGCGGTGCGGGCCGGGTTGACGTTGCCGCTGGCCGCCAGGCCGATGCCGCCGGCGACCGCCGCGCCGATATCGGTCAGGATGTCGCCGAACAGGTTGTCGGTGACGATCACGTCGAACCGCTGCGGCTGGGTGATGAAGAACATCGAGGCCGCGTCCACGTGGCAGTAGTCGGTCTCGACCTCGGGGTACTCCAGGCTGAGCCGGTCGACGGTGCGCGCCCACAGGTCGCCCGCGTACGTCAGCACGTTGGTCTTGTGAACCAGGGTCAGCTTGCGGCGCGGCCGGCTCAGGGCCTTCTCGAAGGCGTAGCGGACGACCCGCTCGACGCCGTAGGCCGTGTTCAGCGATTCCTGGGTGGCGATCTCCTGCGGCGTGCCGCGGCGCATCACGCCACCGGCGCCGGCGTACGGCCCCTCGGTGCCCTCACGGACGACGATCATGTCGATGTCCTCGGGGCGGGCCTGCCCGAGCGGGGTCGTCACGCCGGGGAACAGCTTGACCGGGCGGAGGTTCACGTAGTGGTCGAGCTCGAAGCGCAGGCGCAGCAGCAGGTCGCGCTCCAGAACGCCGGGCGGCACGCTCGGGTCGCCGACGGCGCCGAGCAGGATCGCGTCGTAGCCGCGCAGCTCGTCGAGCACCTCGTCGGGAAGCGTCTGCCCGGTCGCGTGGTAGCGCTTGGCACCGAGGTCATACTCGGTGGTCTCGGACTTGACGCCCACGGCGTTGAGGACCTTGAGGCCTTCGGCGACGACCTCGGTGCCGATACCGTCACCGGGGATCACTGCCAGGCGGATGTTGCTCGACTCCATGCGTGTACCTTACCGGTTGTCTCGGAGATCGAAACTCCGATCTCACTATTCGGTCCATACTCGGGCAAACGCGCCCGTCAGGACGGTCCCGCCGCGACGGCCCGTTCGAAGACGAGGTCGCGCGCCGTGGACAGCCCGACCGCCGGCGCCCCGAGGATCACGGCGTCCGGCCCGAGGGTGGACACCTCGATCCGCGGCGGTGTGAGGGCCACCAGCGTCTCCAGCCGCTCGGTCACCGGACCGGCGAGCAGGTCGCCGGCCTGGGTCCCGATGCCGCCGCCGAGCACCACCAGCTCGGGATCGAGCACGGGGATCACCCCGGCGAGGGCACGGGCGACGTGGCCGGCCTCCGCGGCGACCTCCGCCGCCAACCGCACCAGTTGCTCGAGCAGGTCGTCGTACGACCCCGCCCGCGAGGGCTCCTGCCCGCGTACGGCGACCTCGCCCACGAGGTCGGCGAGGGCGAGCCGCACGGTCGTGCGGCCGATGTCGGCGGCGAGCACCCAGCCCGCCTCCGGCCTGACCTCGTAGAGCAACGCGGCGCGGCCGGTGCCGCCGGTGCGCAGCCCGACGGGACGCACGAGCCTGGCACGCTCCAGGTCGGCCAGGGCCATCGAGATCGTCGGCTTGGACAGTCCCGTCACCCGGGCGAGCTCGGGACGCGAGGCCTTGCCGAGCCGGAAGATCTCGGTGAACACCGCCCGCTGGTTGATCAGCCGGAGCAGGCTCGTCGTGTTCGCGGCCCCACCGCCGATGCTCACCACGCACTCAAGATTGGCACATCCGCGGGGTGGCCGATCCCGCCGGTCACGGCCGGGTCAGCGCTGCGGTACGCCCCCGTTGTCACGGCGGTCGAGCGCGATCTGCAGGGCCTTGGCCGCCTCGTCCTCGGCGTCCTCGGAACGGCCCCAGGCATACATGTCGTACATGGCGATTCTCTCTTCGACGGAGGAAAGCTGAACGCGGATCCGCCCGTCGCGAATCCGGAAACGTCGGCCACCGGTGGAACGCGGGTCACGCGTCACGGGCGGGCCGAAGGCCGGCGGCGCCGCGCTCCGCGACGGGCCGGCCTGCCCCTGTTCAGGCCCCGTCGCGGCAGGTGGAAGTGCGGGGCGCTGTGTCACCGCAAGCGTACCCCACAATCTCCTAGGACGACCTAGTATCTCACATGGTGAGACGAGGTCCGTGTGGCGAGAAATTGGTGCGGGGGAGAAACACGGAACGGCCCGGCGCGCGGGCGCCGGGCCGTTCCGCGAGTGCCTGCCGGAGCGTCAGTCCTCCAGGTCGACGGTACGGCCGCTGTCGGCGCCGATCTCCTGCGCGATCTGCTCGACGACCTCGGCCGGGATGGCGGTGTCGACCGTCAGCGCGATGAGCGCCTTGCCGCCCTTCACGTCCCGGGAGACCTGCATCGAGGCGATGTTCACGTTGTGCTCGCCGAGCAGGCGGCCCACGATGCCGACGATGCCGGGGCGGTCGGTGTAGGTGAAGAACGCCAGGTGCTCGGTCGGCTCGATCTCCATGGCGTAGCCGTTGACCTCGACGATCTTCATGATCTGCCGGGGGCCGGACAGGGTGCCGGAGACCGAGACCGTACGGCCGTCGGCGAGCACGCCGTGCACGGTGATGACGTTGCGCCAGTCGGGGCTCTCGGTGCTGGTGAGCAGCTCGACCGCGACGCCGCGGTCCTTGGCCAGCAGCGGCGCGTTGACATAGGTCACCGCGTCCTCGACGACGTCGGTGAACACGCCCTTGAGCGCGGCCAGCTCCAGGACCCGCACGTCCTGGCTCGCGATCTCGCCCCGGACCTCGATGTCGAGGCGGGTGGCCACCTCGCCCGCGAGCGCGGTGAAGATGCGGCCGAGCTTCTCGGTGAGCGGCAGGCCCGGCTTGACGTCCTCGGCGACCGCGCCGCCCTGGACGTTCACCGCGTCGGGCACGAACTCTCCGGCGAGCGCCAGCTTCACGCTGCGGGCGACCTGCGTGCCGGCCTTCTCCTGGGCCTCGTGGGTGGAGGCGCCGAGGTGCGGCGTCACCACGACCTGGTCGAACTCGAACAGCGGGCTGTCGGTGCAGGGCTCCTTGGCGAAGACGTCGATGCCCGCGCCGGCGACGCGGCCCTCCTTGAGCGCGGCGTAGAGGGCGTTCTCGTCGATGATCCCGCCCCGGGCCACGTTGATGATCCGGACGGTCGGCTTGACCATGTGCAGCTCGCGGTCGCCGATGAGACCGATGGTCTCCTTCGACTTCGGCAGGTGGACCGTGATGAAGTCGGACTGCTGGAGCAGCTCATCCAGCGACACCAGTCGCACGCCCATCGCCGCCGCGCGAGCCGGCTGGAGGTAGGGGTCGTACGCGATGATCTCGACGCCGAACGGCTGCAGGCGCTGCGCGACGAGCTGGCCGATCTTGCCGAGACCGAGGATGCCGACGACCTTCTGGTCGAGCTCGACGCCGGTGTACTTCGACCGCTTCCACTCGCCGCCCTTGAGCGCGGCGTGCGCCTGGGCGACGTTGCGGGCGCTGGCGAGGATCAGCGCGATCGTGTGCTCGGCGGCGCTGGTGATGTTGGAGGTCGGGGCGTTCACGACCATCACGCCGGCCTTGGTCGCGGCCTCGACGTCGACGTTGTCCAGGCCCACGCCGGCACGGGCGACGACCCGCAGCTTGGGCGCCGCGGCGATGGCCTCCGCGTCCACCTGGGTGGCGCTGCGGATGATCAGCGCGTCCACGTCGGCGAGGGCGGGCAGCAGCTGCGACCGGTCGGCGCCGTCGGTGTGCCGGACCTCGAAATCCGCGCCGAGCACGGCGAGACCCGCTTCTGAGAGCTCTTCTGCGACAAGTACGACGGGCTTGGTCACTGGGTGAGTCCTTCGTGAAGTGCGACAGCGCGAACGACGTGAGTCTATCCGTGCCTTGTGAAGGCCCTCACGAGCGGACCGGCATGCGAGACGCCCAAGGTCACGGCGGGGTCGCGGCGGCACGACGACCCGGCCTCGAATCCCTCACGCGGCCCTCGCACGTCCATCGCGCGCCGGATGCCGGCGCGCCGCCCCGCGCGTCCCTCCGGCCGGGCCTCCGTACGGCTGCTCTATACAGCTGCTCTATACAGCTGCTCTATACAGCTGCTCTATACGGCTGCCGCCCGGGGGCGGCGGGCGGTGAAGCGGCGCCGGGGTTTCCGGTGCGGTCGGCCCAGGTAGGACGGCAGCTCGGGCCCAGCCGATCGGTGTACCCCGCCGACGCGCGCTTCATACGGCCTACTGCCCATCTCGGTATTGATCGCGAGCAATATTCGGGATTAGCCTGATTCGCCATGGTCCAGTCCCTATCGTTCAGGCTATGAGCTTCGGGAACCCCTCCCTGGGCGACGTCCTCGCGCGGCATGGCAGCCCCCGGCAACTCCTGGCGGCCCTCGCGGAGTGGGGCATCCTGGTCGCGGTCCGCCCCGACCGCTCCGTGGTGCTCGGCACGACGCAGAACGGAGAACGCGTTCTGCTGGGTTACACGGGACCGGCGACCTACGCCCGGCACCGTGGCAGCCACTCGCTGTCGGCCTGCGACGCCGACACCATCCTCGACATCCAGCGCGTCACGGGCGTACGCGAGATCGTGATCGACGCGGCCGGTCCGACCGCCGCCGCCGTACCGATCGACGACCTGCGGCGTTTCCTCGAGGAGACCCGCACCGGTCCCGCTCCCGCGCTGTCGGGCATGCGCTCGGCCGCCGCCCCCACCGCGTACGCCACGGGTGCGATGGCGACCGTGACCCGCACACAGGCCGCACGGCAAGCCCCCGCGCCACCCGCGCCCGCCCCGGTCCAGGCGGCGCCCTCCTCGGTGC
>JADGHC010000372.1 GCA_019689655.1 Microbispora sp. | reverse complement strand
AATCCTTCCGGCCACGGCGCGCGCCCCGCCCGGCGCCGGGCCGCCCCGCCGCGGGCCCGCCCGGCCGGTCCTCCCGCGCCGCCCGGTCGCCCGGCGCGGCCGGGTCCGCCGTACGCTCGACGGCGAGGCGGTCGATGGCCCACAAGAAGGCGGCGAGCGTCTTGCCGGACCCGGTGGGAGCGACCACGAGCGTGTTTTCGCCACGTGCGATCGCCGACCACGCGCCCTCCTGCGCGGCGGTCGGCGTCGCGAACGCACCGGTGAACCATTCCCTGGTCACCGGGCTGAAGCCGTCGAGCGAACCCACCTGCCCATCATGCATCCCGCCACCGACAGAACACGCCGCGCCGTCATCCCGTCGCCGGGAGGTAGGCGGGTGTGGTGCCCCTGCGGGGTAGGCCCCTCGCGCCGGTCGGCCATGTCCCGGTACGTCCCATGACCACCCCCGCACGTCTGCCGGTCCCCGTGCCCGCCTGCCGATCACAGGCGAACCAGCCGGTGGGGGAAGAGCCGCCGATCCCCTCGGTTTCCGTAGCCCGTCCCTCTCGGCGGAGGCGGCACGCCCGGCGGCTCTCCGGTACGCCCCAGGTACGCCGCGGGCGGTGCGAGGGACGAATCGGCCGGCGGAAAAGGGCGGTTTTCGCTGGCGGCACCGGCATGATATGCCGCTATCGGGACAATCTTCCTCAGTATGGAAATCGACTACGCGGCCATCGAGGCGGAACGCGCGCGGATCCGCGAGCGCTACCTGAGCGAGCGCCGTGCCCCCAGCAGCGCGAGGGGCCTGCATCACTTCGCGCTGATCTCGTCTGACGTGGAGCGGACGATCCGCTTCTATCAGGAACTCCTCGAGTTCCCGCTGACCGAGATCTTCGAGAACCGCGACTACCGCGGGTCCAACCACTTCTTCTTCGATATCGGCAACGGCAACCTCCTGGCGTTCTTCGATCTCCCCGGCCTCGACCTGGAGCCGTACAAGGAGGTCCTGGGCGGGCTCCATCACGTCGCGATCTCGGTGGACCGGCAGACGTGGGAGCGCCTGCGCGGCAAGCTCGACGCCGCCGGCGTGCCGTACCAGGTGGAGAGCGGCAGCTCGATCTACTTCCGCGATCCGGACGGCGCCCGCCTCGAGCTGCTCGCCGACCCGCTCGGCGAGATGTACGGCACCCGCGTCATGTGACCGGCCGGAATCGGCCGATGTGGCGCGCGGCCGGGACGGAGCGTTCCAGCCACGCGCCATACTGAACGCATGCGCCTCACGGACTTCTGGAACAGGATGCGCCGCCACTTCGGCGAGGCGTACGCGGAGTCGTGGGCGAAGGACTATGTGATCGCCGGGCTCGGCGGGCGCACGGTCGAGCAGGCACTCGCGGAGGGCGTGGCGGCCAAGCGGGTCTGGGAGGCCGTCTGCCAGGAAGTCGACGTGGATCCCAAGCTGCGCTGACGCCCCCCTCCGTCATCACGCCCTTTCGCCCGCATAGGCGGGGGTCACTACCTGAAGGGGCGGGTCGCCCGCGCCTCCACCCCGCCCAGTCCTCCCGTCCGCGCAGAGGGCGGCACGGCGGCGTCACCGCGTGAGCGGGCGCGTCCGCCAGTCGTTTCCCGTCCCCGCTGCCGCCGCACCCCGTTCGCATGAGCGACGGCGCGTACGGGCGCGCTCATCGGTGGCCTCCCACCGCCCGCGCATCGCGGCGTGATCCGCTGCGGCCGGGCTCATCCACAGCCTTTCCTCCGTCGCGTACGGCAAGCACTTGAACGATAGTTGAGTGCTTGATAGCGTGTTGAACGGATGAATACGGAGGAAATACATGAAGGACGATCACATCACTCCCGATGAGGCTCTCCGGGAAATCGGGCGTGTGGGGGAACGGGTCCGGCATTCCTCGCGCGGGCCCGGATGGGCCTACCTCTTCATGGGGCTGGCCACGATGGTCTACTGGCCGGCGATGTCCCTCGGCGCCCAGCCTCTGCCGTTGCTGGCCGGGGCCGGGTGGGTCGTCCTGACGGTGGCCCTGTGTATGTACTGGACCCGGCTGCGGGTGCACGATCGGCTGCTGACGCGGATCAGCAGGCCGGTCTCGGCCGCGTACGTGGTGGCGACGACGGTGCCGTTCGTCGTCGGCATCTGGCTGCTGCCCGACCAGCCCACGACGGGCTGGACGGCGGCGCTCATCGCGGTGTCGGTGCTCGCCGGGCTGCCCCCCGTGTACGGAGGACTCCGCCTGATGAGGAACCGATGACCGCCCATCCGCGCCACGAGCTCGACGAGATCATCCACGCGCCGGTGCGGCTGTCGATCATGGCGGCTCTGGCGGCGGCGGACAAGGCCGAATTCCGCTTCCTCCGCGACACCATCGAGGTCAGCGATTCCCTGCTCAGCAAGCACATCCTCACGCTCGAAGAAGCCGGCTACGTCCACGTGGAGAAGACCTTCGTCGGCAAGCGGGCGCGCACCTGGCTCTCGCTGACCGATCGGGGACGTAAGGCCTTCGAGACCTATACCGACGTTCTGCGACGAATCGTGGAGGCAACCCCCCGTGCTTGAAATCGACGGCCTGCGCAAACGCTACGGAGACAAAACCGCCCTCGACGGCGTGGGCTTCGCCGTACGGCCCGGCGAGATGTTCGGGTTCGTCGGCGCCAACGGCGCGGGCAAGACGACGACGATGCGGATCGTCATGGGCGTGCTCGACGCCGACTCCGGCGAGGTGCGCCTCGACGGGCGCCCGGTGACGTACGACGACCGCCGCGCGTTCGGCTACATGCCGGAAGAGCGCGGCCTGTACCAGAAGATGAAGGTCGCCGAGCAGGTCGAGTACTTCGGCAGGCTCCACGGGCTCGCCCCCGCCGCCGCGCGCTCGGCCGCGGCCGCCCTGCTCGAACGGCTCGGCCTGGCCGATCGGCGCGGCGACGCGGTGGAGGCGCTGTCGCTCGGCAATCAGCAGCGGGTGCAGCTCGCGGTCGCGCTCGTCCACGACCCGGCGGTCCTGATCCTCGACGAGCCGTTCTCGGGCCTCGACCCGCTGGCGGTCGACGCGCTCGTGGAGGTGCTCAAGGACCGCGCCGCCGCGGGCGTGCCGGTGATCTTCTCCAGCCACCAGCTCGACTTGGTCGAACGGCTCTGCGATTCGGTCGGCATCATCTCCGCGGGCCGGATGGTGGCCTGCGGGCCGGTCGGCGAGCTGCGCGAGCGGGAGGGCCGCGGGGTGCTGCAGGTCGTGGTCAGAGGCGCCGCGCCCGGCTGGGCCGACGGCCTGCCCGGCGAGCTGACCCGCGAGGGCGACCGCGACGTCCTGCTGTGCGAGGAGGGCGACGACCAGGCCATCCTCCGTACGGCGATCGAGGCGGGCAAGGTGGAGCACTTCGGCCGCAGGCAGCCGACGCTGGCCGAGATCTTCAGGGAGGCGGTGGCATGAACGGGCTGTGGCTGGTGGCCCAGCGGGAGATCCGCACGCGCGTCAGGACGAAGTCGTTCCTGGTCAGCCTGGCGGTCAGCGCGATCCTGGTGGCCGCGCTCGCGTCCCTGCCGAAGATCCTGGGCGGCGACGACACCTACGACGTCGGCGTGGTGGGCGCCGCCCCCGCGCCCGTCGCCCAGCTCGCGTACCAGCAGTATCCGGACGAGGCGGCGGCGCGGAAGGCGGTGATCGACGGGGACGTCGACGCGGCCCTGATCGACGGCGACCGGGTCCTCGCGAACGGCGAGCTCGACCAGCGGCTCGGGCTGATCCTCGAGGCCGCCCACCGGGACGCCCAGATCAAGGCGGCCGGCGTGACGATCACGCCGCTGCGGGTGGAGTCGGTCGGCGCCGACGCCAGATACGAGCGTGTGCGCGCCGGGCTCGCCACGCTCCTCGTGATGGTGCTGTTCTTCCTGCTCATCTACTCCGCGATGTACGTGGCCATGGGCGTGGTGGAGGAGAAGGGCAGCCGCATCGTGGAGATCCTGCTCACCGCGGTGCGTCCCTGGCAGCTCCTCGGCGGCAAGATCGCCGGGCTGGGCGCGCTCGGGCTGATCAACCTCGCCGTGATCATCGTCGTCGGCCTCGCGGTGTCGTCGGCGACCGGGTTCGTAGCCGACCTGCCACCGGGAATGGGCGGGATCATCGTCGGCGCGGTCGTCTGGTTCGTGCTCGGCTACGCGTTCTTCTCGGCGCTCGCCGCCGCCTTCGGCTCCCTGGTGTCGCGGCAGGAGGAGCTCAACAGCGTCCTGACGCCGATGACCACGCTCATGATGCTCACGTACGTGACGGCCTACTTCGCCGCCGTCGAGCCCACCGGCACGGTGGCGCGGGTCCTTTCGCTGGTGCCGCCGTTCTCCTCGATGGTCATGCCGGTGCGTACGGCGGCCGCGGACGTGCCGCTGGGGGAGATCCTCATCGCCGGGGTGCTCATGGTCGCGGCCGTGATCGCCGTCCTGCTCGGCGCGGCCCGTGTCTACCGGCGGGCGGTGCTCCGCACCGGCGCCCGGGTGAGGCTGGGCGAAGTCGTCCGCTGAGGGCGGGACGATGGGACGGTCAGGCGGGCGGTCAGGCGGGCCGGGAGAGCGTGCGCCCGATCAGCTCGGCCGCGCGGCCGGGGTCGTCGGCCCTCTCCTGGCCGCCCCGGGCCCACAGGAACATCCATCCGTCCCTGGCGGGCGTCGCGAACACGAGCGTCTGCCTGCCGGTGCCGGGGTGCCAGACGGACAGGACCGGGTCGTCCGTGCCGACCAGACGCGCGGCGAGACCGTGCTCGGGGAGCCGCGCCGCGAGCGCCTCAAGGTGGGCCAGGCGTTGTCGGCTGTAGTCGCCGGTGCCCGTCACGTGGCCCCTCCAGCGGGAGATCCAGCTTTGCTATAAGGATCGCCGCAGGTCAGCGGGCTGACAACCATGGCAGGGTAACGTCCGGGAATGTAGCGCCGCGGTTGGTATTCCGTTCGTCCACGGGTGTGGCGGCGGTTCCGCATATGATCGAACAGTCGTTCGGCTATATTGGACTGGCCGCCGGGGGTGCGCGCCGTCGGATCGCCTGGGGCGCGACGGGCTCCCGGCCCCGCCTCTCGGGGCGGTGTGCGGGAAGCCCCGGAAAAATGTCGGTGGCACCCCGTAGCTTTTCGGTGACCGAGCAGACGACCACCCTCCAGGGGGGCACCCAATGGCAATCAACGACCGCGAGAAGGCCCTTGAGACCGCCCTCGCGCAAATCGAGCGGCAGTTCGGCAAGGGCAGCGTCATGCGCCTCGGCGACGACGCGCGTGCCCCGATCGAGGTCATCCCCACCGGTTCGATCGCTCTCGACGTCGCTCTCGGCATCGGCGGCTATCCCCGCGGCCGGATCGTCGAGGTGTACGGCCCCGAGTCCTCCGGTAAGACGACCGTGGCCCTGCACGCGGTAGCCAACGCCCAAAGGAACGGCGGCATCGCCGCGTTCATCGACGCCGAGCACGCCCTCGACCCCGAGTACGCGAAGAAGCTGGGGGTCGACGTCGACGCGTTGCTCGTCTCCCAGCCCGACACCGGTGAGCAGGCGCTCGAGATCGCGGACATGCTGATCCGTTCCGGCGCCATCGACATCCTCATCGTCGACTCCGTGGCGGCCCTCGTGCCGAAAGCGGAGATCGAAGGCGAGATGGGCGACAGCCACGTCGGCCTCCAGGCCCGCCTCATGTCGCAGGCCCTGCGCAAGATCGCGGGTGCGCTGAACCAGACCCGCACCACCGCCATCTTCATCAACCAGCTCCGGGAGAAGATCGGCGTCATGTTCGGCAGCCCCGAGACCACCACGGGTGGTAAGGCGCTGAAGTTCTACGCGTCGGTGCGGATGGACGTGCGCAGGATCGAGACGCTCAAGGACGGCACCGAGCCCGTGGGCAACCGGACCCGGGTGAAGGTCGTCAAGAACAAGCTGGCCCCGCCCTTCCGCCAGGCCGACTTCGACATCCTGTACGGCGTCGGCATCTCGCGCGAGGGCGGGCTCATCGACATGGGCGTCGAGCACGGGTTCGTGCGCAAGGCCGGCGCCTGGTACACGTACGAGGGCGACCAGCTCGGGCAGGGCAAGGAGAACGCCCGCAATTTCCTGAAGAACAACCCCGACATCGCCAACGAGATCGAGAAGAAGATCAAGGAGAAGCTCGGCGTCGGGCCGCGGCTCGACGCGCCGAGCGAGCCCCCCGCCGCTCCGGCGGCGCCCGCGGCCACGTCCGGCCGGGGTGGCAAGGCGGCCGCCGCGCCCAAGCCGGGTGACGTCTGAGCGCGGGCATGAGGCGAGATGACCCTCCCGGCCCGGCCGACGGGACCGGGCCGGGGGACTGGAACGCCGGACCTCGCGGGCCGGCCGGTGAA
>JADGHC010000371.1 GCA_019689655.1 Microbispora sp. | reverse complement strand
CGGCCGGACGACGCGCAGGCCGCGCCCGCGCGCCCCGCGGGCCCCCCGGGCACGGCCCCCGCGGCCGAGCCGTCCCCGCTCACCCGGCGCGAGGAGGAGATCGCCGAGCTGATCGCGCAGGGGCGGAGCAACAAGGAGATCGCCTCCGCCCTCGTCATCTCGCAGCGCACCGTGGAGGGCCACGTCGAGCACATCCTGGACAAGCTCGGCTTCGCCTCCCGGGCCCAGATCGCCGCCTGGATGGCCGCGCGCGGAGCGGGCGGCCGGTCCTGACCCCATTGACCGGGCGGATGGACGGCTCCTACGCTGGCGAAAACTTGAACCCCCCTCATGTTCGCGGAGGCTTCCGATGCCGGCAGAGGAATCGGTGCCAGCGCAGGGCTCGGTGCACACTCCTCGCGACCGGCAGGCGCGGCTCGCCACGTTCGCGGTGTTCTTCGTCCAGGGCCTCACCTTCGCCACACTGCTCACCCAGGTGGCGGCGCTGCAGAAGAAGCACGGCCTGACGGACGGCGAGCTGACCATCCTGCTGCTCGTCGTCCCGGTCATCGCGGGGGCCGGGAGCGTCCTGGCCGGCGCCGCCGCGTCCCGGTGGGGCAGCCGCCTGATCCTGCGGGTGGTGCAGCCGCTCGCCTGCGCCGCCGTCGTGCTCGCGGGCCTCGCCCCGGACGTTCCCCTGCTGGTGGCGGCGAACGTCCTGTTCGGCCTCGCCCTGGGCGGGGTGGACGCGGGCATGAACATGCAGGGCGTCGCGGTCGAACGGGAGTACGGCCGGGCGGTGCTCACCGGTTTCCACGCGCTGTGGAGCGCGGCGGCGGTCGTCGGGTCGCTGTGGGCCTCCACGGCGGCCACACTCGGCCTCGGCCTGCCCGCCACGTTCGCGATCGCCCTCGCCCCGGCCGCCGCCCTGTCCCTGCTCGCCTCGCTGTGGCTGTACCGGCCGGAGGAGGAGCACCGCGCGCCCGCGGGCCGTACGGAGAACGCGGGCGCCGCCGGGCCGGCCCGGGTGGCGTGGCGCCCGATCATCCCGCTGTGCCTCGCGATGGCGTTCCTCTACGTGGGCGACTCTTCGATCTCCAACTTCGGCACGGTCTTCATGGACAAGGTCGTGCACGCCTCGGCCGGCGTGATCCCGCTGGCGCTGGGGGCCTACCAGCTCACCACGTTCCTGGTGCGCGTCGGCGGCGACTTCGCGGTGCGCAGGTGGGGGCCGGCGGCGATCGTGCGGGCCGGGGGCTCCGTCGCGACCCTGGGCTTCGTCGCGATCGTGGCGGCGCCGACGGTGCCGCCGGCGATCGCGGGCTTCGCCCTCACCGGGATCGGCCTGTCCGTCGTCGCCCCGCAGTCGTTCTCCGCGGCCGGTCGCCTCGACCCGGCGGGCACCGGCGTGGCGATCGCCCGGGTCAACATGTTCAACTACGTGGGGTTCATCGCCGGGGCCGCGCTCGTCGGCGGCATCGCCGACGCCTACGGCTTCCGCGTCGCCTTCGCCGCGCCACTCGTCCTCGCCGCCGCGATCATCCTGCTCGCGCGTGGTTTCCAGCCGCGTACGACCGAGCCGGCCACGGCCGGGGCTCCCCTGACGCCCTGAGATCAATCGGCTGAGATCAATCGGCAGCGGGGGCGAGCGCGGCGAGGGTGCGCACGGCCTCGGTGACGCGGTGCGCGGGCAGCCGGGCGAAGCCGATCACCAGCCCCGGCGAACCGCAGGCCGACGTCACGACCTCGGCGGACAGGCCGGCGGCGCGGGCGGCCGCCACCAGGCGGGCGGGGTCGCCGTCCGGCTCGGCGTACAGGTGCAGCCCCGCCGAGATGCCGCGCACGGCGACCCACGGCAGGTGCTCGGCAAGCGCGGCGACGAGCGCGTCCCTGCGCCGCCGATACTCCCGGCGCATCCGGCGCAGATGCCGGTCGTACGCACCGGCGGCGATGAGGTGGGCGAGCGCGTACTGGTCAATGACGGGCGAGCCGAGGTCGAGCTCGCCGCGCGCGAGCCGTACGGCCCGGGCGACCCGCGGGGGCGCCGCGATCCAGCCGAGCCGCAGCCCCGGGGCGAGGGCCTTGCTCACGCTGCCCGCGAGCACGACCCGGTCGGGCGCGAGGCCCTGCAGGCACCCGACGGGGTCGCGGTCGAAGCGGAACTCCGCGTCGTAATCGTCCTCCAGCACGAGCGCGCCCGTGCGTGCCGCCCACTCGGCCAGGGCGGCGCGGCGGGCCGGAGACAGCACGACCCCGGTCGGGTACTGGTGCGCCGGGGTCACCAGCACGGCGTCGGCGCCGGCGGGCAGCTTCCCGACGACGATCCCCTCGCCGTCCACGGGCACCGGGACGGTGTCCGCTCCGGCCCGGCGCAGCAGCGGAAGCTGACGCACGCTCGTCGGGTCTTCCACGGCCAGGACGATTTCGCGGCCCCGCTCCCGCACCAGGGCCTGGACGACCAGGCTGAGCCCCTGGGCCACCCCGGTCACGACCACGACGTCGTCCGGCGACGTGTCGGCCGCGCGCACCCTGCCGAGGTACGCGGCGAGCTCGCGGCGCAGGGCCGGCACACCGCCGGGGTCGCCGTAATCGAGCGCGTCGTTGGGCAGCGTGGCCAGGACGTGCCGGACGGCGGCGAGCCACGCCTGCCGGGGGAACAGGCCGAGGTCGGGCGAGGTGGGCCGATGGCCGTAGTGCGGCCGGCTCTCCCCTTCGCCGGCGGTGTGCCCGGGGGCGGCCTGCCGGCCGGCTCCGGCCGCGACCCTGGTGCCCGCGCCCGTTTTCGATTCGAGGAACCCCTCGGCCACGAGCTGCTCGTACGCCTCGACCACCACGCCGCGCGACACGCCGAGGTCGCGGGCGAGGTCACGGGTGGCGGGCAGGCGGGTGCCCGGGAGGAGCCGGCCGGACCGGACGGCCTCGCGCACCTCGCGGGCGATCTGCCCGGCGAGCCCGCCCGCGGCCTTGTCCACCACGAGATGAAAGTCCGCCATTGGTCCACTGTAGTGCCGGGTGATTGGACCGGGAACCAGGACCAAACCGTTCCTAGCATCGCCTGGCATGAACACTCATATGGCGGGAGCGGCCGGGGCCATGTTCCTCGTGGGGACGCTGGCGGCGGTCTCCGGCATGATCGAGGACTATCCGATGTACGGCGGTCAGGCGCTCCGCTACGCCGTCGCCGCCGTGATCCTGCTCGTCGCCGCCCGGGCGGGCGGCCTCGGCGTGGTACGGCTCCGGCCGCGCCAGTGGGGCCTGCTCGCCGCGCTGTCGCTGACGGGGCTGGTGCTGTTCAACGTCTGCGTGATCGAGGCGACCCGGGCGGCCGGGCCCGCCCTGCCCGGCATCGTCCTCGGCACCGTGCCGCTGGCGCTCGCGCTCGTGGGGCCGGTGGTCACGGGCGCCCGGCCGTCCCCCCGCGTCGTGGGCGCCGGTCTGGTGGTGGTCGCCGGCGCCTCGCTGGCGACCGGTGCGGGCAGCGGCAATCTGGCCGGGCTGGCGTGGTCCCTGGGCGCGCTGGGGTGCGAGCTGTGCTTCTCGCTGCTGGCCCTGCCGCTGCTGCCGCTGATCGGGCCGGTCCGGCTGTCGGCCTGGTCGGCCGTGCTCGCGGTGCCGTTCCTGCTGGTCGCGGGCGTCGTTTTCGACCACAACCAGGTGCTGCGCGTGCCGACCGCCGCGGAGGCGGCCGGCCTCGCCTACCTCGCCGTGGTGGTGACGACGGTGGCGTTCTTCCTGTGGTACCGCTCGTTGCCCCACCTGGGCGCGGACCGGGCCGGGCTGTTCGCCGGGCTGATCCCCGTCGGGGCGATCGTCACGGGCGCCCTGCTGGGGATCGCCGTCCCGTCCGCCGCCGACCTGGCGGGGGCGGCCATCGTGATCAGCGGAATCGCCCTCGGGCTCCGCTCGCCTTCGCCTCGTCCGCCCGCTCGGCCCGCTCGGTCCGCGGTTCGGCCGGCGGCGGCTCCTCTCGCGGCCTCGTCCGCCTCCCGGGAGGGGACCACCAGGCGATGTCGCCTTCCTTGACCTGCCGCAGCACGAGAGTGAGCAGCGACACCGCCAGGGCCACGAGAATGCCGATCGCGAAGATGACCATTACCCATACTTCGGCGTTCATGGCCCCTCCCCTCTACGCCTTATGTGTTAATTGTCCCTCTTTGTGGCCGAATGCCCAGTATGAAGTGATGCAAAAGCTACCCACGCCCCGGGCATGATGCCCGCGCCCCGCGCGCCGTACGCTGTGCGGAGACCAAGGGCGGTCCCGTCCGTACGGCGGGCGCGCCCGACCAGGCAGACCACGAGGAACCGAGGACGATGCCGGAGTTCGACTACACCGACCTGCTCCCGCTTGGGCCGGACGAGACGGAGTACCGCCTGATCACCACCGAGGGGGTGCGGGTCACCGAAGCGGCCGGGCGCAGGTTCCTGGAGGTCGAGCCGGAGGCCCTGCGACTGCTCACCGAGACCGCGATCCACGACATCTCGCACTACCTGCGCGCGTCCCACCTGGCCCAGCTCCGCAAGATCGTCGATGACCCCGAGTCGAGCGGCAACGACCGCTTCGTCGCCCTCGACCTGCTCAAGAACGCGAGCATCGCGGCCGGCGGCGTGCTGCCGATGTGCCAGGACACCGGCACCGCGATCGTCATGGGCAAGCGCGGCCGGCACGTGCTGACCGACGGGCGCGACGCCGAGCACCTCAGCCGCGGCGTGTACGACGCCTACACCCGGCTCAACCTGCGCTACTCCCAGATGGCGCCGCTGACCATGTGGGAGGAGAAGAACACCGGCACCAACCTGCCGGCGCAGATCGAACTGTACGCCGAGGACCCGGACGGCCACCCGGACGCGTACAAGTTCCTGTTCATGGCCAAGGGCGGCGGCTCGGCCAACAAGTCGTTCCTGTACCAGGAGACCAAGGCGGTGCTCAACGAGAAGCGGATGCTCGCCTTCCTGGAGGAGAAGATCCGCTCGCTCGGCACCGCGGCCTGCCCGCCGTACCACCTCGCGATCGTCGTGGGCGGCACCAGCGCGGAGTACGCCCTGAAGACGGCGAAGTACGCCTCCGCCCGCTATCTCGACTCCCTCCCCACCCAGGGCTCGCCGAGCGGGCACGGCTTCCGCGACCTGGAGATGGAGCAGAAGGTCTTCGAGCTGACCCAGAAGCTGGGCATCGGCGCGCAGTTCGGCGGCAAGTACTTCTGCCACGACGTGCGGGTCATCCGGCTGCCCAGGCACGGTGCGTCCTGCCCGGTCGCCATCGCGGTGAGCTGCAGCGCGGACCGGCAGGCGCTGGCGAAGATCACGCCGGAGGGCGTCTTCCTCGAGCAGCTCGAGACCGACCCCGCCCGGTTCCTCCCGGACACCACCGACGAGCACCTCGGCGGCGACGTGGTGCACATCGACCTCAACCGCCCGATGCCGGAGATCCTCGCCGAGCTGAGCAAGTATCCGGTCAAGACCCGGCTGTCGCTCACCGGTCCCCTCGTCGTGGCCCGCGACATCGCGCACGCGAAGATCGCCGAGCGGCTCGACGCCGGCGAGGACATGCCGCAGTACATGAAGGACCACGCCGTCTACTACGCCGGCCCGGCCAAGACTCCCGAGGGCTACGCGTCCGGATCCTTCGGCCCCACCACCGCCGGCCGGATGGACTCGTACGTCGAGCGCTTCCAGGCGGCGGGCGGCTCGATGGTGATGCTGGCCAAGGGCAACCGGTCCAAGCAGGTCACCGAGGCGTGCAAGAAGTACGGCGGCTTCTACCTCGGCTCGATCGGCGGCCCGGCCGCCCGGCTCGCCCAGGACTGCATCAAGAAGGTCGAGGTCCTGGAATACCCGGAGCTGGGCATGGAGGCGGTCTGGAAGATCGAAGTCGTCGACTTCCCCGCGTTCATCGTCGTGGACGACAAGGGCAACGACTTCTTCGCCGACACGACCGGGCCCATCCTGACCATCGGACGCCGCTGACCCTACTGGGAGGTTGTCAGGATCTTTGACAGAAGATCTCAACAATTTCCCGGCATGGTCTCTACAGGTCGCACTACACAAATCGGTAAGCTGCCACCCATGCGTGCGCCGTCCGGATACCTGCTAGCCGCGCGCTATCGGCTGATCGAGCCGGTCGGCCGCGGCGGGATGGGCACTGTGTGGCGCGCGCGTGACGAGCTGCTCGACCGCGAGGTGGCGGTCAAGGAGGTGCGGCTCCCCCTGGTCCTCGACGAGGACCTGCGGGCGGAGCTGTGCGCGCGCACCGAACGCGAGGGCCGGGCGACCGCGATGGTCGCCCACCCCTCGGTCATCACGGTCTTCGACGTGATGCACGACGGCGCCCGTACCAGGAAAGGGGTTGGGGGGG
>JADGHC010000370.1 GCA_019689655.1 Microbispora sp. | reverse complement strand
ACACCACCGCCGCCGTCGCCGGGGCGCTGGCGGGGGCGGGCCGGGGCGAGGCCGCGGTGCCCGCGCGCTGGGCCGAGCGGATCGGCCCGGTGACGGGCCGGTGCCTGCCCGTGGTGAGGGGCAGGGACGTCCGCGACGTCGCCGACGAGATCGTGAAAGGACTGTAGGACCACATGCAATCGGGGGAGAGGCGGGGCGCGCGGGAGCGGCTCGACCGCGTCCGCGGCGCCTTCGCCGGCCTCGCCGCCGGTGACGCGGCCGGCTGGCCGGCGGGCCGGCACCGGTCCGCGCTGCTGGCCGGCTGGAGCAGGCGGCTGCACCGGGAACTCGACGTGTTCGCCGAGGAGCACCAGGTCACCACGCTGCCGGTGCCGTTCGCGCTGAACCAGCCGGTGGCGCCGCTCGCGATCGGCCCGTCCGACGACGCCGAGTGGCTGGCCTGGACGGCCCTGACCATCCACGAGGACCGGGCGGAGGCGTTCGGCCGCCTCGCGGGCCGCGGCGACGTCCGGGCGCGCATCTCGGTGTGGGCGGCGCTCGACAACCTCGCGGCCGGCAAACGCCCGCCCGCCAGCGGGCACGACAACCCCCACCACTTCGACGACGCCGCCGCCGTGCGCGCCGTCGCGTTCGGCGCGGCGGGGCTCGACCCCCTGGAAGACGCCCAGGTCACCAACGCGGAGGACGGCGTGCTCGGCGCGGTCGCGACGGCACGGGCGGTGGCGGCACTGGTGAACGGCGCCCCGATGGGCGAGGCGGTGGAGGCGGCGCTCGGCGCGCTGCCGGCCGATACCGCCATCGGGCACGCGGCGCGTGCGGCGCTCGCGGCGGCCCGGGCCGCGGGCTCGCCGTTCGCCGCCGTCCCGGCCCTGGACGCCGCCGTGCTCGACCACGTCTACAGCTACGGCGTCGCCGCCGCGCAGACCGTGCCGATCGCACTGGCCCTCGCGGACGTCGCCGCCGCCGGGGGGACGCCCGCGGAGGCGTTCGGCGCGGGGGTGTCCGCGGCGGCCTGCCTCGCGCCGGTCGCCGACTCCGCACCCGCGCTCACCGGCGCGCTGCTCGGCTGCGCCGCCGGTTGCGACGCGCTGCCCGCCGCCTGGCGCGAGCGGGTCCGCACCCTGGCCGGATGCTGCCTGCCGGAGCTCGCGGGAACCGACCTGCTGGACATCGCCGGGCGACTCGCATGACGCCCGCCGCATCACGCGTACGGACAAGGGGGAAGGACCAGATGACGCCGCAGGAGGACCTGCCGGACGACGACCTGCTGGCTGACCGCGCGGTCGGCTGCGTGGCGGGCGCCGCGGTGGGCGACGCGCTCGGCGGGGCCACGGAGGGATGGACGCCCGAGCAGATCCGGGAGCGCTACGGGGGCCGCGTCCTCGGCATCGTCCCGCCCTTCAACGAGGACTGGCGCAACGCCCGGCCCATCGCGCCGTACCACAAGGGCGACGGCCACGTCACCGACGACACGTTGATGACGCACGCGCTCATCCGGGTGTACCAGCGGGTCGGCGGTCACCTCGACGCGTACGCCGCCGCCGAGCACCTGGTGCCCGAGATGATGGGGGAGAAGCGGTGGATCCCCGAGCTGGAGGCCGAGGCGCTGCCGCTCCACCGGGTGTTCCTCGCGGAGAAGTGGCTGGTGCTGCGGCTGCACTACGCCCACGCCGACCCCCGCGAGGCCGGCGTCGGCAACATCGTCAACTGCGGCGCCGCCATGTACATGGCCCCGGTCGGCGTCGTCAACGCCGGCGACCCCGACGGCGCGTACGCCGAGGCGATCGACCTCGCCGGAGCGCACCAGTCGAGCTACGGCCGGGAGGCGGCGGGGGTGCTCGCGGCGGCGGTCGCCGAGGCGATGCGGCCCGGGGCGACGGCCGACTCGGTCGTCGCCACCTGCCTGCGGCTGGCCCACGACGGCACCCGCGCCGCGATCGACGCGGTCTGCTCGGTCGCCCGTGGGCTCGGCCACTGGGACGGCTCGTTCGAGGCGCTGCGGGCGGCGATCCGGCCGTACGACACGGTGGCCGACACCTACCGCGACCAGGGCCTGGGGGCGCGCCGCCCGAGCCGGCTGCACAGCATCGAGGAGCTGCCGCTCGCGCTGGCGTTCCTGGTCATGGCCAAGGGCGACTATCGCGAGACCGTGCTCGGCGGCGTCAACTACGGCCGCGACGCCGACTCGATCGCCTCGATGGGCGGGGCCATCGCCGGGGCGCTCGGCGGGCGGGCCGCCGTCCCCGCGGACTGGCTGGAGCAGGTGGCGACGGCCAGCCGCATGGACCTGGTCGGGCCGGGGCTGGCGCTGGCGGCCGTGGCGCGGCGGGTGCACCGGGCCGACCGGGAGCGCCGCCGCGCGCACGAGGCCGCCTTCGACGCCCTGCTCGCGCCGCGCGGGGGTGAGGCATGATCAGGCTGACGTGGGTGCAGCCGGAGGACCTGGTCGGCCACGAGCTGCGGCAGGCGGACGAGGACGGCCGGGGGACGCTTCCCGAGGTGGCGGCCGTACGGGAACGCTGGCGCGCCGCCGGGGGTCCCGACGCGCCGCCCCGCGCGGGCGCCTCCGCCGAGCCCGCCGCCGAAGAGCTGCGCGCCCTGGCCGGGGAGCTGCTCGACGAGCTGGCGGCGATCCCCTCGCCGCTGCCCGAGCCCTCCGGGCTGGAGGAGATCGTCGCGTGCTGCGCGGACTGGCCCGCCTCCGGCACACGGGCGCGCCCCGAGCCCGGCCGCGTACGGGGGGCCTGGCAGGGCCGGGTGGCCGGATGCCTGCTGGGCAAGCCGGTGGAGAAGATCCCCCGCGAGGGCATCAGGGCCATCGCCGAGGCGACCGGCAACTGGCCGATCCGCGGCTGGTTCACCGCGCAGGGGCTGCCCGAACATATCGCGCGGCGGTGGCCGTGGAACCGCCGCAGCGCCGCCACCAGCCTCGCCGAGAACATCGACGGCGTGCCGGAAGACGACGACATCAACTACGCGCTGCTCGCGCTCGGTGTGCTCGAACGGCACGGCCGGGACTTCACCACCGACGACGTGGCGCAGGCGTGGCTCGACGCGCTGCCCGCCGGGCGGGTCTTCACCGCCGAGCGCGCGGCGTACCGCAACCTGCTCATGGGGCTCGAACCCCCGGCGACCGCCACCCACCGGAACCCGTTCCGCGAGTGGATCGGCGCGCTGATCAGGGCCGACGTGTATGGCTGGGCCAACCCGGGCGACCCGGCGGCGGCCGCGGCGCAGGCGTGGCGGGACGCCCGGCTGAGCCACACCGCCAACGGGATATACGGCGCGATGTTCGCCGCCGCCATGTGCGCGCAGTCGCTCGTGGCCGCCGGCGTGGGCGAGGTGATCGAGGCCGGGCTGTCGGTCGTGCCGCCCGGCTCGCGCCTGGCCCGAGCCGTACGGCAGGCCGTCGCCGACGCCGCCGCGGAGCCGGACTTCGAACGGGTCGTGGACCGGCTGTACGCGCGGCACGGGCATCTCCACTGGGTGCACACGATCAACAACGCCGCGCTGCTGGCGGCGGCCCTCGTCCACGGCGCGGGGGACTTCACCACGACCATCGGCGCGGCCGTCTCCGCGGGCTGGGACACCGACTCGGCCGCCGCCACCGCCGGGTCGATCGCCGGGGCCCTGGCGGGCGGGGTCCCCGAGCGGTGGACGACCCGGGACCGCATCGCCAGCAGCCTGCCCGGCTTCGACGGCGTCTCGATCCGCGAACTCACCACCCGCACGCTCGCGATTTCCGAGGGAGACCGGCGATGATCTCGGTGTTCGGCAGCGCCAACATGGATCTGGTGGCGTACGTCGCCCAGGCCCCCAAGCCGGGGGAGACCATCACGGGCCGGGCGTTTCGCACGATTCCCGGCGGTAAGGGGGCCAACCAGGCGATCGCCGCGGCCCGGGCGGGGGCCGAGGTGGCCTTCCTCGGCGCCGTGGGCGACGACGCGTTCGGGCCGGGCCTGCGCGCCGCGCTCGCCGAGGCGGGCGTCGACACGAGCGGGCTGCGGGTCGTATCCGGCCCCTCGGGCGTCGCCCACATCGTCGTACAGGACGGCGGCGACAACTCGATCATCGTGGTGCCCGGCGCGAACGGCGCGGTCACCGGGCCGGACGAGCGGGACGCGGAGATCATCGCCCGGTCCGACGCGCTGCTCCTGCAACTGGAGCTGCCGATGGACGCCGTGGTCGCCGCGGCCCACGTCCCCGGCGCGCAGGTGATCTTGACCCCGGCCCCGGCGGTGCCGCTCCCCGCCGAACTGCTGGAGGCCGTCGGCCTCATCGTGCCCAACGAGCACGAGGCGGCGGCCATCACCGGCCGCGACGACCCGCGGGACGCGCTTGAGGCGCTGCTCGACCTCGTCCCCGAGGCCGTGGTCACGCTGGGGGCCCGGGGCGCCCTGTACGGCTCCCGCGACGGCACCCGCCTGCACGAGCCGGCCGTACCGGTGCGGGCGGTGGACACCACGGCGGCGGGGGACACCTTCGCCGGCGCGCTGGCGGTGGCCAGGACCGAGGGGCACGACCCGGCGGGGGCGCTGCGCTTCGCCTCGGCCGCGGCGGCGCTTTCGGTGCAGCGGGAGGGCGCCAGCACCTCCATGCCGCACCGCCACGAGATCGACCGGTTTCTGGAGGGACTGTGACCAGGCAGAGCGACCGGAACGGGCCGCTCGACGGCGTCCGCGTGATCGACGCCGCCACGTTGTTCGCCGGGCCGACCGCGGCCATGCTGCTGGGCGACTACGGCGCGGACGTCATCAAGATCGAGCATCCGCGCAAGCCGGACCCCTCGCGCGGGCACGGCCCCGGGGGGCTGTGGTGGAAGATGCTCGGCCGCAACAAACGCACGATGACCCTCGACCTGTCCACCACGGAGGGGCAGGACCTGATGGTCCGGCTCGTGCGGGACGCCGACGTGCTCATCGAGAACTTCCGCCCCGGCACGCTGGAGCGCTGGAACCTGTCCTGGGAACGGCTCAGCGAGGCCAACCCCGATCTGGTGCTCGCCCGGGTCACCGGCTTCGGCCAGTTCGGGCCGTACGCCAGGCGGCCGGGCTTCGGCACCCTCGCCGAGGCGATGAGCGGCTTCGCCGCGATGACCGGGGAACCGGACGGGCCGCCCACGCTGCCGCCGTTCGGGCTCGCGGACGGCATCTGCGCGCTGGCCACCGCGTTCGCGGTGATGACGGCCCTGCGCTCGGGACGCGGGCAGGTCGTCGACCTGTCCATCATCGAGCCGATCCTGACCGTGCTCGGCGCCCAGCCCACCATCTACGACCGGCTCGGCATCGTGCCCCCGCGTACGGGCAACCGGTCGGTCAACAACGCGCCGCGCAACACCTACCGGTGCCGTGACGGCTCCTGGGTCGCGGTCTCCACCTCGGCGCAGAGCATCGCCGAACGGGTGATGCGCCTGGTCGGACGGCCCGACCTGGCCGAGCAGCCGTGGTTCGCCACCGGCGCGGGCCGGGTCGCGCACGCCGACGAGCTCGACGCGGCCGTGGCGGCGTGGGTCGGCGAGCGGACCCGCGATGAGGTGCTGCGGGCGTTCGAGGAGGCGGAGGCCGCCGTGGCGCCCATCTACGACGTGCGCGACGTGCTGGCCGACCCGCAACTGCGGGCGCTCGACGCGGTGACCACCGTGGAGGACCCCGAGCTCGGCCCGCTGCGGATGCAGAACGTGATGTTCCGGCTGTCGCAGACGCCCGGGCGCATCCGCTGGACCGGCCGTCCGCACGGCGCCGACACCGACGAGATCCTGCGCGGCCTCGGCCTGACGAACGCGGAGATCGAGGCCCTGCGCGCCAAGGGGGTGGTGTGACATGCCGCGCGGAGCCGTGCCGGCGGTCAGCCCTCTGACCTGGTTGTACGTGCCCGCGGACCGCCCGGACCGGATCGCCAAGGCCCTCGGCGGCGAGGCGGACATGGTCATCGTGGACCTGGAGGACGCGGTCGCCCCGGAGAACAAGGACGCCGCCCGGGCCGAGGTCGTCGCCCTGCTGTCCACGCCGCGGCCCCGCGTCGAGGTCCGGGTCAACGACGTCCGCACCGCGTACGGCCGGGCGGACCTGGAGGCGCTCGCCCCGCTGCTGCGCGGCAGCGGGGGCCTGCGCATCCCCAAGGTGGAGTCGGCCGACGAGGTCCGCCGCGTCGCCGACGCGGTGCCCGGCGTGCCGCTGCGCCCGGCCATCGAGTCGGCACTCGGGCTGGAGCGCGCCTTCGAGATCGCCACCGCGTCCCCGGCCGTCGCCGGCATCGGCCTGGGTGAGGCCGATCTGCGCGCCGACCTCGGCGTCGCCGACGAGGCGGGCCTGGCCTGGGCGCGCTCCCGCATCGTGGTCGCGGCC
>JADGHC010000369.1 GCA_019689655.1 Microbispora sp. | reverse complement strand
TTGGCCGCTGTTTCTGCTGGGCGGGGGCGCGGGGGGGGCCCCGGGCGGGGGCGGCGGCCGAGGCCGCCGTCACCCCGACGGGTAACGAGATAACCACCGCCAACGCGGCCACCAGGGCAGCACGGATTGCGGGCCGACGCATGACCCAACCTCCTTGAGAGGACACGAGAGAACCCGCGGAACGACGCGGGAAGATCGGGGAAGGGGCGAGGAGATGCGGGGGCCGGCGGGCCGGCCCCCGCTGCCGTCGTCAGTCGCCGATGACGGCGTCGATCTGGTCGGAGTCGGCCATGGCGCCCGCCCACAGCCGCAGATCGGTGATCTTCGCGGGGAGGAAGTGGCCCCAGGAGGTCGCGCTGAAGCCCTTTCCGACCGCGAAGTCGCCCGACCCGGGCACGGCCGTGTAGGCCATGTCGAGGTCGTTCTGCTCGTGGCCGACGTAGAGCCGCACGACCCGCCCGCTCGCCGCCAGCGCGTCGTACACGCCGGTCAGGCGGACCGGGCTGTCCAGGCTGGCCGCGGTGTCCGAGCTCACCCAGGTCTTGGTGCCGTCCTTGCCGACCCGGCCGAAGCGCCAGAAGCCGACCGGGACGCTGACCTCGTTGCCGTCGTCGTCGAGCTGCGTCTCCTTGCCGGTGAGCTCGAACCACAGGCCCCACGACGAGCCGTCGGCGGTACGCTGCCCGGCCACCTGGCCGATGGTCCCGATCGGCATGGCCAGGACCTTGTCGCGATCGAGCTCGACCTTCGCGGTCACGGTGAACGAGCCGGTGTCGTCCACGACCGGGCCCGCGGTGGTGGCGGCGTCGTCCACGCCGTCGAGCACCAGGGCCTCGCCGTCCAGCGACGCCCCGCCGTCCAGCGCCAGCGCCCGGCCGTAGCCCGACAGCGTGTCGGGAAGCTGTGTCCCGGAGGCGCCCGCCGGGTCCCAGTCGGCCACCAGCTCCACGTCGTTGCGCCCGGTCACGGGGGACTCCGACCGCGCCTCCACCGCGATCTCCTCGGGGGTCAAGGCCCGCTGCCAGGCGGCGACCTCGTCGATCGAGCCGGGGAAGTAGTGCTGGAAGACGCCGGCCCACTTGTAGCGGCCGATCTCGAACGGGCCGGTCGCCGACCACACCCCCGGCGCGGTCGTAGTGCCCTGCGGCACGCCGTTGACGTAGAAGCTCACCCGCTGGGTCGCCGGGTCGTAGCTGCCGGCCAGGTGGGTCCAGACGTTCGCCCGGGACGTGCCGTTCTTCCCGCAGACCCCGAAGTAGGCCTTGCCCGTGTCCTCGTCCTTCTCCTTGACGCCGAAGCAGAAGGCGCCGTAGTCCTTCTCGTGCCACAGCAGGAACGGGCTGTATGCCGAGCCGTCCTGCGACAGCACGATGCCGTCGTCGCTCACCTTGTCCAGCCGTACCCACGCGGCGACCGTGTAGGCCGAACGGGTCTCCAGCACGGGCCCGGACGTCGCCGCGTAGGCCGTCGTGCCGTTCAGGCTCAGCCCCTGGTCGATCTTCGGGGTGTCCAGCGCGTTGCCGGCGTCGTCGTACCAGACCTCGCCGCGGCGTCCCCGGGCGTCCCGTACGGCGCCGCCGGACAGCGTGGCGTCGTGGTGCCCGGTGCCCCGATCGACGGCGACGCCGGAGTCCTCGTCGAAGTGCCACCTGCCGACCGGGCCCGCGCCCGTGGCGACCAGGAAGTCGACGACCGTCGTGGCGCCGTACCTGCCGACGTTGTCCTTGGCCCTGACGTACAGGCTGATCGTCCCCGAGGCCGGCGGGGTGATCACCACCTGGCCCGTGGGACCCGGGATGTCGGACGACCAGGTCGAGCTGGTGGACAGGCGGTACTGGTAGGCGACGTTGTTGGAGTCACCGGACGCGGGGCTGAAGATGACGGTGGCGTTCTGCCCCGGCCCGCCCCCCGCCGTGCAGCTCGTGGTGGTGCACGGCGTGTACGGCGCGCCGAGCGTGACCACCGGCGCCTTCGGCGCGGTCGGGTCCACCTTGAAGTAGCACCACCCGGCGCTCAGGTAGCTGCTGGTCCCGGCCAGCCACTTGGTGTAGTTGCTGTAGTACGACCGCGTCCACGAGTCATAGCGGTAGAGCACGCCCTCCGACAGCGTCGGCGCGTCGGCGGTCACCTTCACGTTGTCGCCCACGTGCCCGCTCGTCGGCCGCTCGATGGTGGGGAACGCCTGCGTCCAGGTGCCGTCGGCGTTCTTCTTCTGCACGTAGAACGCCCCGCGCAGCATCGCGCCCGACTCGCCGCCCGCCAGGGTCTGCGGGGTGGTCGTCATGGTGGGCGTGGGGTCGGAGACGATCGCGGGCGCCGACTCCTTCGTCTCGCAGACGGTGCCCGAGCCGGTGACCAGGCCGACCCCGGTCGGCACCCCCGGCATGCTCACGTAGTCGACGACGAGCACGGCGTCGTTCCTGAACCGCTTCCAGGCGGAGGTGTCGCTCTCGTCGTGCGCCCGCAGCTCCAGCGTCAGCTTGGAGAACTTGCCCGCCGCGAAGTCCTTCACGGTCGGGGTCAGGTTCTCGTTGGTCTCGTCCGGGTTGTCCTTGAACTCGATCACCGCGGCCGGCTGGCTGGGGCTGCAGGCCGAGCCGCGGCCCGCCGACACGTTCCGGTCGACCATCAGGTCGAGCTCCTTGGGCCGGCTCGACCAGGTGGTGGAGGAGGTGAAGTTGTTGGTCCGCTCCAGGTCGACCCACCGGGGGCTGCACTGGAACGACCAGGACTCGGTGACGCGGAACGCGGCGCTCAGCACCTGCTTGCCCTTGAGGCTCGCCGGGGAGAACTGGAAATACAGCCGCTGGGTGTATCCGGGCCCGCAGTAGTAGCCGCTCCAGGTGCCGCAGTGGCCGACGCCCTTACCCTCGTTGTTGTCGCCGTTGCCCCAGTTGTACGACTTGTAGCCGTCCGAGCGCAGCAGCGTCCTGTCGGTCTCCCCCCAGGTCACGGTCGGGTCGATGTAGACCGGGTAGGCCGACTCGTCCTTCTGCCGCAGCAGGCCGGTGTCGGGGGTCAGCGTGAGCGTGTCCTTGCCGACCTCGATCGGCAGCTCGGCGTGGCCCGCTCCGGGGGCCGGGCCGTCCGCGGCGGGCCCCTCGTCCGTGCCGGCCCGCGGCGCCGGCCCGGCGGCCGGTGCGCCGTCCTTCCCGGACGGGGCGGCGGGGGCCGCCGCCGGGGCGTCCGCCGTGCCGGCCTCCCCGGCGGCGGCGTCCCCGGTGGAGTCCCACATGGCGGCGGGCGGCGAGGTGAAGACCGCGGTGGCGTTGCCGTCGGTCGCGGCCATGCCGCCCTCCGCGGTCTGCTCCACCTTGAGCCCGGACGCCTTGACGGCGTACCGGATCCGCGCGAGCGCGGGATTGTCCGCGGCCTCCCGGGTCTTGACGATCAGGACCTGGCGGAAGCCTTCGGTCGTCGCGGTCATCCTGAGGTCCACGCCGGGCAGCACGTCCCGGTAGGTGGCGTTAGGACCGTCCAGCACCGGTTCGGGCAGGGTCCCCGGCCAGCCCAGCCCCAGGGTCCGGCCATCCCTCGTCATCGTGACGAGGTTCCCGCCGTCGCCGCCTCCGGAGAAGGAGATGTCCACGGCGGCGGCGACCGGGCCCACGCTTCCGTCGGGGCGCCGCTCCAGCGTCGCGTCGGGCGACACCCATGTCCCGTCCGGCCTCTTGACCCGGATGGGGGTGGTCGACTGCTCCAGCCGGAACGACTGGCCGTCCGGATTGGCGTATGTGGTGGTGAACTCGGTCCGGGCCTCGGTCACCTCGACCGGCTCCCGGATCTCGGCGGCGCGTTTCAGCGCCTGCTCCCAGGCGTCGAGCCTGCCCGCGTCGGCCCGTGTCCCACCCTCATCCGCCGCCATCGCGGCCGGGGGCGCCCCGGTTCCCACGAGTACGCCCGCCACGACCACGGCGGTGAGCGCACGCCAACGCCGCAGTCCGGGAAGCCCAAACATAGGTTATCTCCCGTAAGAAATCCACAAGATCGCACACATTAAACGTTTACCGCCACCCTCTGTCAACGAATTCTTTTCCACCCATAAAGGGTGAAAGTCATGCAGTCCACGTGTAAAGCGGAAATAAAGTGATGTTGAGGAGATAATCCAGACAATGCGTTACTTAAGCGCATGAGGCGTACGTCGGTGTGCCAAACTTCCGCCGCGGCCGCCGCCGACGACCGTGCCGGAGACTTCGCCGGGGACGCGGCCGCACGCCCGGTGTCCTGACGCGTCCGGCCGCCCGCGGGCCGGGTGCGGCGCTATCCGCGGGGGCGGCGCAGGATCCGGACCTGCCGCGGGGCCAGCGTGGTGCCCGCGGCCAGGACCGGGCCGTGAACGGGCTCGCCGGGAATCCCGGACACGTCCACGTGCCGGTCCGTCCGGTTGATCAGGAACCAGTAGTCGTCCGTGCCGTCGGTGCGGACGGCGAGATCGACCAGGCCGCGGGCCTCGGGCGGCAGCTCCGAGGAGACGCCGGCCACGTCCAGCAGCCGGGGGAGGACGACCCCGAGACCTTCCGGGCCGAGCCGGGTGGAGACGTACGACGCCGAGCCGGCCCCCGCGCGGCGCGTCGTGATGGCGGGCCGGCCCGCGTGGTCGCCGGTCTTGTACGTCGCCAGGACCTCGGTCGCCGGGTCGATGAGGTCGATCCGGTCGGTCCACAGGGTGCCGGGCACGCCGAGGTCCAAATCGACGGCGTCGCCGTCCGGCAGGGGGCAGAACTCCTCGATGCGGATGCCGAGCAGGTCGCGCAGGGCCCCGGGATAGCCGCCGAGCCACACGTGGTCGTCCTCGTCGACGATGCCGGAGAAGTAGGTGGTGACGAGGTGGCCGCCGGAGGCGACGTAGTCCTCCAGCCGCCGGGCCAGCGCGTCGGGCACGACGTGCAGGATCGGCGCCACGAGCAGCCGGTAGCCGGTGAGGTCGTCGTCCACGCCGACCACGTCCGCCCGGACGCCGGCGTCGAGGAGGGCCGAATACCAGTCGAGGGCCTCCCGGCGGTAGCGCAGCAGGGAGGTGGGGTGGGAGTCGAGCTCGCTGGCCCACCACGACTCCCAGTCGAACACGATCGCCACCGGGGCGCGGCGCCGGCGGCTGCCCGCGACCGGCGCGAGAGCGGCCAGCGTGGCGCCGAGGTCGGCGACCGACCGGAACACCTCGCTGTCGGTGCCCGCGTGCGGGACCATCGCCGAGTGGTACTTCTCCGCGCCGCCCGCCGACTGCCGCCATTGGAAGAAGCAGACCGCGTCCGCGCCGTACGCGACATGGGTGAGCGAGTCGCGGGCCAGGGCGCCGGGCTTCTTGGGGAGGTTGACCGGCTGCCAGTTGACCGCGCTGGTGGAGTGCTCCATCAGGAACCACGGCCGCCCGCCGGCGAGCGAGCCGGTGAGGTTCGCCGAGAACGACAGCTCGTCCTGGGCCCGGGGACCGGCCAGCAGGTAGTGGTCGTTGGCGACGAAGTCGACCTCGGCGGCCCAGTCGGCGTAGTTCATGCCCTTGGTCTCACCCATGATCATGAAGTTGGTGGTCACGGGGACGCCGGGCGTCAGCTCGTGCAGGATGTCGCGTTCCGCGCGCAGGTGGTCCTTCAGCGCGTCGGACGAGAAGCGCTTGAAGTCGAGCTGCTGGGTGGGGTTGGGGTAGGAGGCCGCCAGGCGCGGCGGCAGGATCTGCGACCAGTCGCTGTAGTGCTGGGACCAAAACGACGTCGCCCAGGCGCGGTTCAGCTCGTCCAGCGTGCCGTACCGCGCGCGCAGCCAGTCACGGAACGCCGCGGCGGCGTCGTCGGAGAAGTCGTAGACGTTGTGGCAGCCCAGCTCGTTGGAGACGTGCCAAACGGCGAGGGCGGGATGGCCGCCGTACCGCTCGGCGAGCGCGCGGGTCAGCCGCAGCGCGTACGCGCGGAAAACGGGCGAGGTGGGCCGCCAGTGCTGCCGCGCTCCGGGCCACACCGTGCGGCCGTACCGGTCCACCGGGAGGATCTCCGGGTGCTTGGCGGTCAGCCACGGCGGCGGCGAGGCCGTCGCCGTGGCCAGGTCGACCGCGCTGCCGTGCGCGTGCAGCAGGTCCATCGCCTCGTCCAGCCAGCCGAAGTCCCAGACGTCCTCGCTCGGCTGGATCCGCGCCCAGGAGAAGATCGCCAGGGAGACGATGTTCACCCCGGCCGCCCGCATCGCGCGCATGTCCTCGTCCCATATCTCGCGAGGCCACTGCTCCGGGTTGTAGTCGGCGCCGAACGCCATCCGGGCCCGCCCGGGCTCGGACGGCCAGCGCAGCCACCGGTGGCCGTGGTCAGATCGCACAAGGTCTCCAGCTCTTGGTTACGTGAACACGGGGTGGGCCGGGC